>DASWQB010000445.1:0-2536 GCA_036398335.1 Afipia sp.
AGGCGCGCTCGCCGGGCGAGACAATCTAGCGAGCCGAGTCTACAATTTCTCATCTCGATGAACGCGAAGCGCGTCTCAAAGGTGCGGGATAGCGCCTGATGTTTTCATGGTTCGAGACGCATCGCTGCGCGATGCTCTTCACCATAAGGTGAGTCCCCAGCCTGCGCGGGGACGGCTCTGAAAAAGGCAAACCGCCCCTGGAAAAAAACTAAAACGTGGTGCCCGCACGGCGCGGACGTGAATCTCCCGCGTTCGGCGGCGACAGCGGCACGATTCGCAGCGCGGTGATGCGGTTGCGCTCGCGGCGAAGCACGCGGAACCGGAAGCCGTGGAAGGTGAAGCTCTGGCCGCGATCGGGGATCGAGCGTGCCTCGTGAATCACAAGACCCGCGATCGTCGTGGCTTCCTCGTCCGGCAGGCTCCAGCCCATCGCACGGTTCAGATCGCGGATCGGCACCGACCCATCGACCACAACGGAGCCGTCCGGCTGCGCGCGCACGCCGGCGACGACGACATCGTGCTCATCGGAAATATCGCCGACGATTTCTTCCAAAATGTCTTCCAGCGTCACGAGGCCCTCGACCTCGCCATATTCATCGACCACCAGCGCGAAATGAGTCTTGCGGCGGCGGAACGCCTTGAGCTGTTCTGAGATGGGGCGCATTTCCGGTACGAACCACGGCGGCAGCGCGATCGCGCTGACGTCAATTTTGGACATGTCACCATCCACCTGCCGGATGGCCCGCAACAAGTCCTTGGCGTGCAGCACGCCGATGATGTTCTCCGGCTTGTCGCGCCAGAGCGGAATGCGGGTGTATTCGCTCGCCAGCACCTCTGTGACGATCTCTTCCGATGGAAGATCGGCGTTGATCATCCTCATCGCAGTGCGGTGAACCATCACGTCCTCGACCGCAAGGTCGCCGAAGCGAAACACATTCTGGATGTATTCCGCCTCGCCGCTTTCGATCGTTCCGTACTCGGCGGATTCTCCAACGAGCCCTTCAATTTCCTTGCTGGTCAGCACTTCGTGCTGGCTCATTTCCTTGACGCCAAGAAGGCGCAGCAAACTGCGCGAAGCGTTGTTGAGCAGCCAGTTGAGCGGATAGAAGACGATGTAGGAGATGTAGAGCGGATAGGCGATCCAGAGCGAGACAGGCTCGGGCTGACGGATGGCGAGGGTTTTCGGCACCTGCTCGCCGACCACGATGTGGAGCGAGGAGAAAACCAGAAAACCGGTCAGGAACGAGGTGACATGAAGCGCCGATTCCGACAGTCCGAGCGGCGCCAATAATGGCTGAAGCAGCGCCGCGACAGTTGGCTCGCCGACCCAGCCGAGACCGAGCGAGGCCATGGTGATGCCGAGCTGGCAACACGCCAGATAGGCCTCGATATTGTTCATGATGGTTTGAACGAGCTTCGCACCGAAGATTTGCTTTTCGGCCATCGCCTTGATGCGAAAGCTGCGGCTTTTGACCAGCGCGAATTCCGCGGCGACAAAAAACGCATTGGCCGCGAGCAACAGGATCGCGATCAGGAGATTGACAGCCGTACTCGTGTTCATTCCGTATCCAGGCCTCGCCGCTACGACGCGAGTTTTTGGGCCAGAAAATTCCTGACCAAAGAAGGATCGACATCGTTGACGATCACCGCGTGGCCGATCTTTTCCAGAAGAATGAAAGTGAGCTTGCCGCGCTTGACCTTCTTGTCCTGCGCCATCAGGGCCAGCAAGGAGTCGGCGTCGCCGAGCCCCTCCTGCGTGAAGCCCGCGATGTCCTGCAATCGGGTCGGCAGGCCTACCGATGCGAGATGATGCTGCACGCGCGCGGCATCGTCATTGGAGATCATGCCCTGGCTTGCGGAAAATTCGGCAGCCAGCGTCATGCCGACCGCAACACCCTCGCCATGGAACAGCCGGTCCGAAAATCCCGTTGCGGCCTCCAATGCGTGACCGAACGTATGGCCGAGATTGAGCAGCGCGCGCTCGCCGGTTTCGCGCTCGTCTCGCGCCACAATCGCTGCCTTGGCGCGGCAACTCGCCGCGATGGCCTCCTCGCGCGCCACCTCGCCCGTGAAAATACCGGCGTGATTTTTTTCCAGCCATTCGAAGAATTGCAGATCGCCGAGCAGGCCGTATTTGGCGACTTCCGCATAGCCTGCGCGAAACTGGCGCTGTGTCAGCGTGTCGAGCACCGCCGTGTCAGCGACAACCAGAAGCGGCTGATGAAACGCGCCGATCAGATTCTTGCCTTTCGGCGAATTGATTCCGGTTTTGCCGCCGACCGAGGAATCCACCTGTGCCAATAGCGACGTCGGCACCTGCACGAAATCGACGCCGCGACGCACGATGGAGGCTGCGAACCCCGCAAGATCGCCGATCACCCCGCCGCCGAGCGCGACCACAAGATCGTTGCGCTCGATCTTCGCCGCGATCAGGGCCTCGCTGACGTCTTCCAGCACGCCGTAGCTTTTCGAGCCTTCGCCTTCGCCGACGACGATCTGCGTCGATTCGATTCCGGCATCAATCAGCGCGGCCTGC
>DASWQB010000446.1:0-1708 GCA_036398335.1 Afipia sp.
GTCTTCGAGGATCGACGCCGAGGTCGACCACGCGCCGGTCTTGGTCTTGCTGCCGCCGGGCAATCCCATCTTGCCGAACATGATGTCGCCGAGTTGTTTCGGGCTGCCGGGATTGATCGGCTCGCCGGCCATGTCGCGGATGTCGGCTTCCAGCCGTGCGGCGACCTGCGCGAATTCGCCGGACAGGCGCGCGAGCACCTGCCGGTCTATGGTGATGCCGCGCCGCTCCATGCGCGCGAGCACGTCGACCATCGGCCGCTCCAGCGTCTCGTACACCGTATTCATGTGCTCCGCGACGAGGCGCGGTTTGAGCACCTTCCACAACCGCAGCGTGACGTCGGCATCCTCCGCGGCGTATTCGGTCGCCTTGTCGATCGCGACCTGATCGAAGCACAGCGCATTTTTGCCGGTGCCCGCGACTTCGCCGAAGGTGATGGTCTGATGGCCGAGCCATTTTTCGGCGAGCGGGTCCATGCCATGCGCGCTGCGTCCGGCATCGAGCACGTAGGACATCAACATGGTGTCGTCGATGCCGCGCATGGCGATGCCGCGCTGGGCGAACACCAGCGCATCGAATTTCAAATTCTGTCCGATTTTCAGAATGCTGTCGTCTTCCAGCATCGCCTTTAGCGCCGCGCAGGCGTCTTCCGCTTTGATCTGATCCGGCGAGACGCCGCCCGCGAACAATCCCGATCCGTCGCCGCCCTCGCGATGTGTCAAAGGCACATAGCAGGCCTCATTCGGCGTCAGCGCCAGCGAGAAGCCGCACATCTCTGCCTGCATCGGATCGAGGCTGGTGGTCTCGGTGTCGATCGCGACATGACCGAGATCGTGTGCGCGCGCGATCCAGCGGCGCAGTTCATCGAGCGTGCGGATGGTGACGTATTTGCTGCGGTCGATTTTTGTCGTTGCGGCGGATGCGGCGCGCAAAGCGGCGAAAGTTGCCGGAGATAGCTGAGGGGGCTTACCGTCGGCGCGGGGGAATGGGGCAGGCATTGCAGATGTTGTGCCCGCAGCGCGCGCATCCGGCTCACCGCCAAGCGACGGCGTTGCCGGTGAATCTTCGGCCGAGCCGCCGCGCGGAAAACCGCTTTTTAGGCTGGTGTCCGGTTCAATATCTGCGGGATCGATCTGCGCATATTCGGCGACGCGCCGTGTCAGCGTGGAAAATTCCATCGCCTTGAGGAACGCGATCAACTTTCGCGAATCCGGCTCGTGCACGGCCAGATCGTCGAGCGGCACATCCAGCTTCACCTTGTCGTCGAGCAGCACAAGTTTGCGCGAGACGCGGGCCTTTTCGGCGTTTTCTATCAGCGACTCGCGGCGCTTGGGCTGTTTGATCTCGCCGGCGCGCGCCAGCAGGGTTTCAAGATCGCCATAGTCGTTGATGAGTTGGGCTGCGGTCTTGATGCCGATGCCGGGCACGCCCGGTACGTTGTCGACCGAGTCCCCCGCCAGCGCCTGCACCTCGACGACCTTTTCCGGCGGCACGCCGAATTTCTCAATGACCTCGGGGATACCGAGGCGGCGGTCCTTCATGGTGTCGTACATCGTGACGCAATCGCTCACCAGCTGCATCAGATCCTTGTCCGATGACACGATGGTCGCCTTCGCGCCGCGTTCGCACGCCTCGCGTACATAGGTCGCGATCAGATCGTCGGCCTCGAAACCGATTTGTTCGAGGCATGGCAGATCGAACGCGCGCACA
>DASWQB010000447.1:0-7312 GCA_036398335.1 Afipia sp.
GAATACGTCACCGGCCCGCGCATCGTGACCGCCGAGACCAAGGCCGAGATGAAGCGCGTTCTCACCGACATTCAGTCGGGCAAGTTCGCGCGCGACTGGATGCTGGAGAACAAGGTCAATCAGGCTTCATTCAAGGCGACCCGTGCGCGCAACAACGCGCACCAGATCGAGGAAGTGGGCGGCAAGCTGCGCGAGATGATGCCGTGGATCAAGAAGGGCGCTCTGGTCGACAAGGCCAAAAACTGATTGAGAGTTGATCTGCGAACTGATCCGTTCAGTTGAGATTGAAAAAGGACCGCGCAAGCGGTCCTTTTTATTTGCGCGATATGATCTTGATGCGATAGGCGCTCACCGGCCCCGCGAAGCCGAGGAAGCTGCGGGTGAGTGTGACATCGCTCCACGGACCGCCTGTCCAGCCGCCTTGCGTGAGTGCGTCGCCTTGCGACTGGCAAGCAGCGTCACTGGCGAGACAAACGATTGCCGCCCTTGCATCGGCCGGCGGCGAGGCTTGCAGCGGACGCGCGGACGGCAACGGGAAGAACAAGCTTTTCACGATGTCCCCGTCGCCCGACAAATATTCAACAGGCCGATCCGAAAGCTTGCCGATCTCTTCGGCAAGTTGCTGAGCGTGCTGGCGGTGCTGATCCCTGTTGTGAAGATTCTGGACGCCAATGAGTGGAGCGGCGATCACAGCCCCGACCGTGAGGATTGTCGCGATGAGAACACCGCGAAGTGCCGCGAGGGAAGGCACATTCAATAACGGTGAGCCGAACAAAACCACGGGCAGCAGCGCCCAGTTTGGAAACGTCCAGAGGGCCGTCAGCCGGTGGGGCATGGCAAGGTTGGCCAGTGCCGGAAGTGCGAGCGGCACCGCCAGCAGCACGAGTGCAAGCTTGCGGCCTTCTTCCTGCGGCATGACGGTATCTTTGAGGGCGGCAGGGCTCGGCCGAAGCGCCGCGAAGAGCAACAGCGGCCCGATCACATCGGCGAGCGAGCCGATCCAGAACATCAGCGAACGGAGCACATCGCCTCGGAAGGAGTCGGTGGATTTCAGCGCCAGCAGAAATGAATCGGTGTCGCCCCCGCGCGCGGTGAGCAGCCACACCAAATGCGGGGCGACCACGACGAGCGCGGCTACAGCCATCGCGTAAGGCGCGCGCGAGCGCCAGAACGTCCCTGCGCTCGCTCCGATAAAGGACGCGGCCAGCATTGCCGCGACGAGGTAGATCGCCCAGTATTTTCCGAGGAAGGCGAAGCCGAGACATGCGCCCGCCAGCATTGCGTCATATGCACGAAGGTTTCGCCGCGTGCGCATATAAAACAAAAGCGCTGCCGCCCAGAACGGCATCATCACGAGATTGGCGTTGAACTTGATTGCCTGAAACGTATAGAGCGGCACCAGCACGAGGCTGGCGATGCCAAGCAGCGCGCGGTTGAAATCGAGATGATCGCGCACGAGCCGCCATGTGACCGCCAGCGTCAGCGTGACGGTGGTGACCGCAAGTAAATGCGCCGCCCATGGCGCGCGCGGAAACACGGAGAACCACAGGCCGAAAATCCAGCCGCTCAGCGGCGGATGCTTGTACCCGAAGGCGAAATGCTGCGCCCAGATCGACATTTCGCCGAGGTCGAAATGCGCGTCGAATGGCCCGAGTGAGGCGATGTCGAACATGAACCATGCGAGCGCGAAACCCGCGAGCAGCAACGCGAGCAACGCCGTTTCGCGGTGTTGCGCCTGCGCGCGGGCGACGACACGCAGCAGCGTCCGCTCGATCCGGAATACGCGCGGGTCGTCGGCTGAGGTGCAGGAGTTCGTCAATTTATGCCTCAATGAAAACGAGCACGCTCTTATCATTCACGAGCGCCCGCCGACAGCCAAAAACGGTGTCATAATTCAGCGTTTGGAAATCCTGTCCCACAGCCAGCGCGCCACCGCGTCCGGCGAGCTTGTCGCGTCGTTGCCGCTGGCGCGCAGATTGGCCTCGCGCATGGCGGCGATATCGATGGTGCCGACCAGCGGCGTCAGCGCGGCCTTGAGCTTGTCGTCGTCGGCGCGCTTGGGCGAGATCAGCATCACCGCGTCATAGGGTGGGATGGCGTGCTTGACGTCGTCCAGCACGACCAGATCGTATTTGGCGATCAGCCCGTCGCTGGTATACCCGGCGATGACGTCGACATCGCCCGACGCGACGGCGGCGTACATAAAGTCAGGCTGCATCTGCTGCTGGCGGCGGAAATTCAGCCCATAGGATTTTTGCAGCGCGGCCCATTCGGGGCGGGAAAAGAATTCGTAATCGCCCGCGATCGTCATCGTGCCGGACAGCGCCGCAAGATCGGCGATGGAGTGAATGCCGAGCGCCTCGGTGCGCTTTCTCGGCATCACCAGCGCATAGGCGTTGGCGAAGCCGAGATCGCCGACCAATGTGATCCTGTATTTGTCGGCGAGGATCTTCGTCAGATCCGCGAGCAATTCCGCGCGGGGCTTAATGGCAGTCTGCTGGAACTGGTTGAGCCACAACGTGCCGGTGTAATCGACATAGACGTCGATGTCGTTCGATGCCAACGCCTCGAAGATCACGTTGGAGCCGAGCCCCTCGCGCGGGCTCGCGCTCAGGCCCGCCGCCTGCAACCGCTGCTCGATCAGCGCGGCCAGCACGTATTGCTCGGTGAAGGTTTTCGCGCCGATAATGTAATTCGATTTCGCGCGCGCCATGGCCGGCACCAGCGTCGCCAGCACCAGCCCGACGAGGCCAAGCGCGCCGAGAACAACGCGCAGGCGGCCGCGCAGCCGCACGCCGCTTTCGATCAGCGCCAGCAACTGATCCACGGCGAGCGCGAGCAATGCAGCTGCGCCGCAGCCGAACAGCACGAACACCCAGTTCTGGGTTTGCAGCCCCGCGAAGATGTAATTGCCCAGACTTGTCTGGCCGATGGGCGTGGACAGCGTCGCGGTGCCGATCACCCACACGGCTGCCGTTCTGATACCTGCCATCATCACCGGCAGCGCCAGCGGCAGTTCGACCATTCGCAGCGACTGGCCGGGCGTCATGCCGACGCCGTCGGCTGCCTCCATGACCGCCGGATCGATGCCTTGCAGACCCGTAATTGTGTTTCGCAATACGGGAAGCATGGAATAGAGCGCGAGTGCCAGCACCGACGGCAGAAAGCCGAATGCTGAAAAGCCGAACCCGAACCATTTCATGGACAATTGCGCCAGCGCCAGCAGCAGCGGGTAGAACAGCGCCAGCAGCGCGAGGCCCGGCACGGTCTGCACCACGCTGGCGACACCGAGCAGCGCAGCCCGCAGCACTGGCCGCCGCCGTGCGATCAAGGCCAGCGGCAGGCTGATCGCGAGCCCGAGCGCCAGCGCGGTGAGGCTGACGCGCACATGGTTGCCGAGATAATCCGGCAGCCGCAGCAGCGCCTCGTGCCAGCGCGGATCGGAGAAAAAACTCATGACGGCGGCGCTCCGTCTTTCGACAGCAGGCTCTGCAATTGCTCGGCCTGACGGCGTGGTGTGCCGATCAGCTGCCGCACGTAATCGTCATCGACGCGCGTCAGGTCGCCCGCTGTGCCGCAAGCCAGAAGCCGGCCCTGCCGCATCACGCCGACGCGGTCGGCGAACAGCAACGCCTCGGCCATGTCGTGGGTAATCATCACCGTGGTGAGATGAAGGTTGCGATGGAGCGCGTGATAATCGTCGGCAAGCGCGGCGCGGGTGAGGGGATCGAGCGCGCCGAACGGCTCGTCCATCAGGATGATTTTCGGATTGGCGGCGAGTGCCCGCGCCACGCCCACACGCTGGCGCTGGCCGCCGGACAGTTCATGCGGAAAACGATCGCGGTGCTGCGCGCGGTCGAGCCGCACCAGATCGATCAGCTCATCGACCCGCGTGGAAATCGCCGCCTCGTCCTCGCCGAGCAAGCGCGGCGTGATGCCGATGTTCTGTGCCACGCTCATGTGCGGAAACAGCCCGCCGCTCTGGAACACGTAGCCGATGCTCCGGCGCAGCGCGATGGGATCGCCGTGGCCGACATCCTCGCCATGCACGCGCACCGTTCCGCTGTCCGGCTCGATCAGCCGGTTGACCAGCCGCAGCAGGGTGGTCTTGCCCGAGCCGGAGCCGCCGACGATGGCGAGGAACTCGCCTTGCGCGATATCGAGCGAGACATCGTCCACGGCGCGGGTGGCGCCGCCATCGAAGGTCTTGGTCACGCGGTCGAAAGCGATGGCCGATGAACTCATGCGGCTAAACGCTAACACGGCAATCCGTGAAAGGCGATGCCGATGGAGCGCCGCCGCGACAGTGACCGCGTATGACCATTGTGAAGGTTGTGCCGGCGCAACGGCCGCGAAACCGGAATCTCGCGGCCGTTGAGCAGTTTTATTTAAGCGTATCCACCACGGCGTCGAAAAATGCCTGCGGCGGAATCAACTGGAGGTTTTGCGGTTTCGGCGCAGCGCTGGTCATGGCAATGACAACGTGTTCCTTCGGATCGATGTAGATGAACTGGCCGAAGATGCCGCGCGCCATGAAGGCCCTGTCGGCGCGCGCCTTGTCCGAAAGCGCGATCCACCACATGTAGCCGTAGTCGAGATTGGTCCCGCCTTTGAGAACCTTGGGCGTGCTCGCATCCTGCATCCAACCGTCGGGCAGGACCGGCTTGCCATTGATAAGGCCGCCGTCGAGATAGAACTGACCGAACCTTGCGAAGTCGCGCAGTGTCGCGGACAGGCCGCTGCCGGCGATCTCAAGGCCGCCCGGAGAATCCAGCCACCATTTGGCATCGGCCTCCATGCCATAGGGCTTCCAGATTTTTTCGGTGAGATAGTCGGAGAGCGGCCTCTTGATGGCGCCGTAAAGGATTTCGCCAGCCACCTGGGTTTCGCCGGTGCTGTAGTTGAACTTCGTCCCCGGTTCGACCGCGCGCGGCAGCTTAGCCATGACATCCATGGCCGCGTTGCGCTGTTGGGATTCCTGCGCCTTGAGCAGATGCCGCCTGTCGGAGTTGGGATCGATATAGGTTTCGTTCCACTTCACGCCGGAGGACATCATCAGCACGTCGCGGATGGTCACGCCCTCATAGGCGCTGTCCTTGAGGCGCGGAACATATGTCGTGACCGGCTCATCCAGACTCTTGATGTGGCCATCCTTGAGGGCGGCGCCGATCAGGGTCGACGTGATGGATTTCGCAACCGACATCGAGGTCCAGCGGGTCGCGGGCGTGTTGCCGAGTTGATAGGTTTCATAGGCGACCTTGCCATCCTTCAAAATAATCAGCCCCGAAACGCGGTTCACGGCAAGAAAGTCGAAAAGATCGTAAGGCCGGTCGCCGACGTTGAATTTGACCTGCGTGATCTGCTTTTCGGATGGCGCGAATACCTTCGGATGTGCGGACGGCGCGATGGTTCGCGTTGGAAACAGGCGGTCGACGTTGCGAAGCGTGTTCGCGGTGAGGTCCGGCGTCAAATGCCCATCATAGAGATCCTGTCCCGTGCCGATCTGTTCTTTCGCGTGCGGATAGGCGTCCTTGTCCCGCGCAGCCGCTGGCGGTGTGCCATCCAGCGCCAGAGCGGCCAAAATGATGGCTCCAGCCAGCGAAGCATGTCTTGAAAAATCGCGGCGGCGCTCGGTTCCTGTTGACGCACACGTCGCGCCTGAAACCATTCGGCAGTCGGGCATTTCACTCTCCAGTTTTATTGGTTTTGCTTTCGATCGTTTCGCGAATATTCGCTGTTGCGAAGCGGCCGCGAACTGGCGGACCTTCGCAGGCTCATGTAGCGTTGTCATCCGGGAAATGGAGCATCACGGCGCATGAGCGATAAGAAAAAATCGGATACCTCGAAAGCGGACCTGAAAGGTTACGTCATTCCATTCCTGATCGATGGATCGAAGGAATGCCATCTCAAATTCCACAAACCGAACGAGAAGGGCGGTCTCGACAAGGAAACCGCCAAGGAGATTCTCAAGGCCAACAACCAGCGCATGCGCGATTTGCAGGAAAAGCTCTACGCGCACGACCGCTGGTCGGTGCTGCTGATCTTTCAGGGGCTGGACGCAGCGGGCAAGGACAGCGCCATCGAGCATGTGATGTCCGGCGTCAACCCTCAGGGTTGCGAGGTTCATTCGTTCAAGCAGCCATCCGCCAACGAACTCGATCATGATTTTATGTGGCGCAATCTGGCCGCGCTGCCGCAGCGCGGACGCATCGGCATTTTCAACCGCTCTTATTACGAGGAGCTTCTGGTGGTGCGCGTGCATCCCGACGTGCTGGCGAAAGAGAAGATTCCGTCCTCGCTCGTCACCAAGAATATCTGGCGCGAACGCTTCGAGGATATTTCCGCGATCGAAAAATATCTGGCGCACAACGGCACGGTGATCCTCAAATTCTTCCTCAATTTGTCGAAGGAGGAGCAACGCCTGCGCTTTCTGGAGCGGCTGGATGATCCGTGGAAGAACTGGAAGTTTTCGCTGAACGATGTCGAGGAGCGTAAATTCTGGGCCAAGTATCAGGCCGCCTATCAGGACATCCTGCGCCACACCTCGGCGAAGCATGCGCCCTGGATCGTGGTGCCGTCCGACCATAAATGGTTCGCCCGCGTGGTCATCAGCTCGGCCATCGTCAATGCGCTGGAGAAGCTCGATCTGCAATATCCGAAGAAGGCGGCGGACGGCACGGCGAGCGAATTGAAAAGGGCCCGCATCGCGCTGGAGCATGAAAACCGCCGGTCGGCAGTGGTGAAAAAGAAGGCGGCCGCGCCGGTTGCAAAACAGACTGCGGCCAGCCCGAAACCGGCCACGGAGGCAGCAAAAGGTCAGGAAGACTGACCGTTTTTTGCCATTGCGACGGCCATTCTTTGTCTCTAGAAAGCTCTGCGACGCAACCAACCGTCAACTGTTTGGACAGATGATAGGTTCGGGTGGATGATGCGTCCGGCAACAGCGTTCAGGGTTACATGACGACGAGCGGCAACGATTTTCGGGTTCAGGACACGGCGGCTTTGGCCGCTGGCGCGTCCGTGACTCCGGCTGCCTCGCGTTCCGCGCTGCTTCTTGGCGGGCTCGAGCTTCTTATTCGCCCCTGAGGGCCGTCCGGGCATGCGCCTGGGCACTCAGGGGATCGAGATAAAGACAGCCTGAAACCCCCGCGCCCATTTCATAAAGACGGCGCATCTGACCGAAGGATTTTCCAATGACCACCGCCAACAATTCCGGCTCCGCGAAGTCGGAGAAAGACCGCGTCGTTATTTTCGACACCACCTTGCGCGACGGCGAACAATGCCCCGGCGCCACCATGACCCACGAGGAGAA
>DASWQB010000448.1:0-4650 GCA_036398335.1 Afipia sp.
TTCTGCATCTGCGCGAGCTGCTCGCGCATGTCGGCAAGATCGAACTTGCCCTTGCGCATCTTCTCGGCGGTGCGCGCGGCCTTTTCGGCGTCGATATTCGCGGCGGCTTTTTCTACCAGCGACACGATGTCGCCCATGCCGAGAATGCGTCCGGCGATGCGCGAGGGATGAAAGTCTTCGAGTTCGTCGGTTTTTTCGCCGGTGCCGATCAGCTTGATCGGCTTGCCGGTGACGGCGCGCATCGACAAAGCCGCGCCGCCGCGTCCGTCGCCATCCACGCGGGTGAGCACGATACCTGTCAGTCCGACGCGCTCGTCAAACGCGCGCGCGAGATTGACGGCGTCCTGGCCGGTGAGCGAGTCGGCGACCAGCAGCACCTCATGCGGGTTCGCGGCGGCTTTCACCGCGGCGGCTTCGCGCATCATGTCCTCATCCAGCGTGGTGCGGCCGGCGGTGTCGAGCAGCACCACATCATAGCCGCCGAGCTTGCCGGCCTGAAGCGCGCGCTGCGCGATCTGCACCGGCTGCTGGCCCGCGACGACGGGAAGCGTCTCAACGCCGAGATCGCGGCCGAGCACGGCGAGCTGTTCCTGCGCCGCCGGGCGATAGACGTCCAATGAGGCCATCAGAATTTTTTTCTTGTCGCGCTGGGTCAGGCGGCGGGCAAGTTTGGCCGTGGTGGTGGTTTTACCCGAGCCTTGCAGGCCGACCATCATGATAGCGACCGGTGCCGGCGCATTGAGATCGATGGTCTGGCCGTCCGCGCCGAGCATCGCCACGAGTTCGTCGTGGACGATCTTCACGACCATCTGGCCGGGCGTCACCGATTTGACGACCGTGGCGCCGACCGCCTGCTCGCGAACCTTCTCGGTGAACGAGCGCACCACATCGAGCGCGACGTCGGCTTCCAGAAGCGCGCGGCGTACTTCGCGCATGGCGGCATCGACATCGGCTTCCGACAGCGCTCCGCGCCGCGTCAGCCGATCGAGGATACCTCCAAGCTTTTCCGACAGATTGTCGAACATCGCGATTCCAAACACTCTCGCGCCCGAGGGCGCACAGCGCTGTCGGGCGTTGGCCTCCGGCGTCTTGCGCCGGGCGGCGGGTCGAAAAGAAAATCTTTCCGAGATGTGCGGCGGTTAAACCTCCAGGAGCCCGAAAAGTCAACAAAGGACCGAAAAAGGCCCATTTGGTCTTGAAAATCCGGGTTGCGAAGCTGTCACTTGCCCTTTCACGCCATTTAAGGCCAATCGGGTCCTATGAGCCTGTCCCGCCGCCGATTCTTAAGCTTTCTGGCCTTTGCCGCCGCCGCCATCGGCGGTTCCACCCTCTGGGCATCCCGCATGAAAACCTATGACGGCCCGGTCTCGGACCATTTCGACGGGCTGCACTTTTTCGATCCCGACGGCTCGCCGCCAAAATCCTTCACCGATCTTTTGCGCTGGCGGCTGACCCGGACGACCGCCACATGGCCGGACCGCGCGCCGAGCGGGTTTTCCGATATCCCGCCGCAGCAGGTGAATGCCGATAAAATCCGCTTTGTATTCGTCGGCCATGCAAGCTGGCTGATCCAGACCGCGGGTCTCAATATTCTGGTCGACCCGGTGTGGTCGGAGCGCTGCTCGCCGGTGTCCTTCGCCGGTCCGAAACGCGTCAACGATCCCGGCATCGCGTTCGATGCGCTGCCGCCGATCGACGCCGTTCTGGTGTCGCACGGCCATTACGACCACCTCGATATCCGCACGCTCTCAAAGCTCGCAGCCAAGTTTTCACCTCGCGTCATCACGCCGCTCGGCAACGACGTGACCATGGCGTCCGGCGACGCATCGATCCGCGCCGAGCCCTATGACTGGTACCAGCGCGTCGAGATCGGGAACGGCGTTGCGGTGACGCTCGTGCCGACGCGGCACTGGAGCGCGCGCGGTCTGCTTGATCGCAATAAAGTTCTGTGGGCGAGCTTCGTGATCGAAACGCCTGCGGGAAAAATCTATGCGGTCGGCGATTCAGGCTATGGCGATGGCAAGCATTTCCGCCGCGTGCGCGAAATGTATGGCGCGCCGCGCATCGCATTATTGCCGATCGGCGCCTACGAGCCGCGCTGGTTCATGAAGGACATGCACATGAACCCGGACGATGCGGTGAAGGCGCTGGCCGATTGCGGTGCGAGCCAGGCGCTCGCGCATCATCACGGCACGTTCCAGTTGACGGATGAGGCCATCGACGCTCCGGCGAATGCACTTGCCGCCGCGCTGGAGGCCGCCAGTCTGCCGCGCGAAAAATTCGTCGCCTTGAAACCGGGGCAGGCGTTCGAGGTTTGATGTCATCCCTCGACTGTCATTGCCGGGCATAGCCGTTCGTGGAACGGCGTCACTTCGTTCCGCCTATGCCGGCAATCCATCTTTAAAATCTTTTACGATGGATGCGCGGGTCAAGCCCGCGCATGACGATCTTAGCGTGTGGATCGTTACCTATTTCGGCTTGATCTCATACGACACGTTCACAGCGACGTGCAGCGTTTCCTCACCGGCTGCGACCGGCGCCGGAGCTGCGGCCATCGCGGTCGCCATCCTGCGGAACATCGGCGCCGGAGCGCCGCCGTCTTCGGAAATGCTCAGCGGCGCGCCGACCTGCACGGCTGCGGCGCGCGCATAGATTTCGGCCTTGCGCCGCGCGTCGTTGATGGCCTGTGTGCGCGCGTCGTCCAGCAGCTTCGAGGCATTCGAGACCATGAAATGCACGCCGCCGATGTCGTTGGCGCCGCTGCCGGTCAAAGCGTCGATCGTGCCCGCTACTTTGGTGATGTCGCGGACAGTGACGGTGACATGATTGCTGGCGCGGTAGCTGGTGATCTGCTGCGGTCCGCCGGAGGTGCGGCTTGAGGTTTGCGGCTGCAAAGACAGCCGCGACGTCTGGATGTCCTTTTCGGCAATACCAGTGTTCTTCAGTGCCGCCAGCACGGCGCTCATCAGCTTGTTGTTGGCGTCGCTGGCTTCACGCGCTGTCTTTGCCTCGTTGGTGACGCCGCCGTCGATCTGGGCGAGATCCGGCGGCACCGAGATCGTGGCTTCGCCGGTGATGGAAATCGTTGCCGGCGGCACGGTCTGGGCGAGCGCGGGCGTGGCGCATGCGATCATGATCGCCGCAAGGACGCTTCGGTTTGTCATGTGAAGGCTCCAGTTTATTTCAGCGGGACGAAGACGTTGATGACCAGTTTGTCTTCAGAGGTTTTCAGCGGGTCGGTGACATATTCTTCGATGAAGGTGTCCTTGGCTTCGAGTTTCTTGTCGTCGAGGTGGTTGGTGATCGCCTCATAGGTGTTGTCCATGTTGTCGTAAGAGCCGTGATGGACGAATTTCAACGTCTTGCCCTCGGGGGAGGTGCCGATGCTGGCATCCTTCGGCAGGTTTTTCGGTTCCTGATCGACCGGGATTTGAGCCAGGAAAGTGAACCCGGCATCGTCGGTCGAGGTGTACACAATTAGAAACGGACCGGCAGGCTTGATGCCCTGCTTGTCGAGCAGCGTGGCCAGCGTTTTCAGCGAGCCCGTGATCGTCTCGAACGCCGATTCCCAATCGCCCTTGCCTTTGATCGTCACGACTTTGCGCGCGGTGAGCGTGACCTCCTCGCCGAACGGATCGGCGGCCTGAACCTTCTGATCCGCCGGCGGGGTCGCGACAGGAGGCGTTGTTGCGGGCGGCGCGGCCGGTGTCGTGGGAGGCGTTTCGGCCGACTTCGGCGCCGCGGGTGTTTCTGCGGGCTTGGTTTCCGCTGCTGGAGGCGGTGTGGCTGAGGAGGGGGGCGTCGCGGGTGCGGGCGGCGATGCCGCAGGAGCAGCGGCAGGGGCTGCCGTGCCCGGCGGGGTTGCTGCGGCTGGCGGCGGTTTGACCGGATCGGGCGCCTGCGCGGCGGAAAAACCGGCCGAGAGCAAGAGCGCCGCGCCCGCAAGCAAGGTCTGCCGGGTGTCACGAGAAAAATTCATCGAAATAAAGCTCCATCGGATTGGCGATGCGGCGCGGGCCGGCTGCGGCGAATCTAGTGTCCTGAATCTGAAGTTCGCCTCAGTTTGCAGCCCGCTGCGTAGCGAACTTCAGATTCAAAAGGACACCAGAAAATATAATTCTAGTGTGGCTTCGGTTCGCAAGTCCGCAAGGGAACGTGCTGGGGGCGTATGCGGATTTGCGAACCGCCACACTAGCACGCGACTGCGTCATTCGTCCCTTCACAGATCGGCAAGCAAAAGCGGCGCGACAAAGGCCGGGATGCTCCTGGTGGCTGGCCTTTTCGCCAATCTTCGCCATATAAGGCGGATAAAGGATCGGTCATGAGCGCGCTCGCCAATCACAGCTTCGCCAAGATGAACGGCATCGGCAATGAGATCGTCGTTGTCGATCTGCGCGATTCGGCCGCCCCCATCAGCGCGGACGAGGCGCGCGCCATCGCGGGCGGCGTGCCCTACGACCAACTGATGGTTTTGCAGAAGCCGCGCCTGCAAGGCACCAATGCCTTCATCCGCATCTACAACAATGACGGCTCGGAGGCCGGCGCCTGCGGCAACGGCATGCGCTGCGTGGCGCGGCGAACCTTCGAGGCGACGGGGACAAGCGCGGCGACGTTCGAGACCAAGGCCGGCCTGCTGAACTGCTGGCAGGG
>DASWQB010000449.1:0-9793 GCA_036398335.1 Afipia sp.
CTTCATCGGCATGAGCGGATTCGGCGCAAGCGCCCCATATAAGGAACTGTACAATCATTTCGGCATCACCGCCGACGCCGTCGCCAAAGCCGCGCAGGCGCGCCTGATAGCTAAATAAAGCCAATGAGGGCCTGGTAACGCTTTTAGGAAATCAGGCATTTCGGACGATTGCATCACGCCGTCATTCGGGGCAAAAACCGCCTCGAAAATCATCGTTTTGTGAAGGAGAAGCAGGAAAATGGCAGTCCTGGTCGCGATCAATGGATTTGGCCGTATCGGCCGCAACATTCTGCGTGCAATTCACGAGTCCAACCGCACGGACATCCAGGTCGTCGCCATCAACGACCTCGGCCCGGTCGAAACCAATGCCCATCTGCTGCGCTACGACTCGGTCCATGGCCGCTTTCCCGGCACCGTGACCGTCGACGGCGACACCATCGACATCGGCTCCGGCAAGATCAAGGTCACCGCGATCAAGGACCCGACCACGCTGCCGTGGAAGGAACTCGGCATCGATATCGCGCTGGAATGCACCGGCATTTTCACGACCCGCGAGAAGGCCGCCGCGCATCTGACCGCCGGCGCCAAGCGCGTGCTGGTGTCCGCGCCCGCGGACGGCGCAGACGCCACCATCGTGTTCGGGGTCAATCACGACACCCTGACCAAGGACCATACCGTCGTCTCCAACGGCTCCTGCACCACCAATTGCCTCGCGCCGGTGGCGAAGGTGCTCAACGATGTCGTCGGCATCGAGACCGGATTCATGACGACCGTTCATGCCTACACCGGCGACCAGCCGACGCTCGACACGATGCACAAGGACCTCTATCGCGGCCGCGCGGCGGCGATGTCCATGATCCCGACCTCGACCGGCGCCGCCAAGGCGATCGGCCTCGTGCTGCCGGAACTGAAAGGCAAGCTCGACGGCGTCTCGATCCGCGTGCCGACCCCGAACGTCTCGGTCATCGACCTGAAGGTGGTCGCCAAGCGCGACACCACCGTCAAGGAAATCAACGACGCGTTCCGGCGCGCAGCCGAGCAGCAGCTCAAAGGCATCCTGTCGTTCACCGACGCGCCCAACGTATCGATCGACTTCAATGGCGATCCGAGTTCGTCGACCTTCGCCATGGACCAGACCAAGGTGCAGGGCGGCAAGCTGGTGCGCGTGATGTCCTGGTACGACAACGAATGGGGCTTCTCCAACCGCATGGCCGACACCGCCGTCGCAATGGGCAAGCTGCTCTGATCTTCCTGTCCCGGGCGCAATGCGTCACGCAGTGACGCGTTGCCGACCCGGGACCGTTCCACATATTTTGCGGTCCCGGCTCTGCGGTGCACCGCTCCGCATTGCACCGCGTCCGGGACAAGGACTCCATGACGAATTCTTTCCGCACCCTCGACGATGTGGACGTGAAGGACAAGCGCGTCCTCGTCCGCGTCGATCTCAACGTTCCAATGGACAATGGCCGCGTGTCGGATTCGACGCGCCTGCAGCGCGTGGCCAAGACCATCATCTAGATTTCCGAAAAGGGCGGCAAGGTTATTCTGCTCTCGCATTTCGGACGCCCCAAAGGGCCGGACCCGAAGGAATCGCTCAAGCCAATCGCGGTGACGCTGGCCTATGTGCTGCGCAAGCACGTGGAGTTCGTGACCGATTGCATCGGCGAAGCCGCGCAAAGCGCGGTTGCGGCAATGAAGGACGGCGACATCGTCTGTCTGGAGAACACCCGCTTTCACAAAGGCGAGGAAAAGAACGATCCGGCTTTTGTCGCCGAACTCGCCAAGCTCGGCGACATCTGGGTCAACGACGCTTTTTCGACCGCGCATCGCGCTCACGCCTCGACCGAAGGCCTCGGCCATGTGTTGCCGGCCTATGCCGGACGCACCATGCAGGCCGAACTCGACGCGCTGACCAAGGCGCTTGAAGCTCCGGCCCATCCGGTGATCGCCATTGTCGGCGGCGCAAAGGTCTCTACCAAGATCGAGCTTCTGGAAAATCTCGTCAGCAAGGTCGATGCGCTGGTGATCGGCGGCGGCATGGCCAACACCTTCCTGCACGCGCAGGGCGTCGATGTCGGCAAGTCGCTGTGCGAAAAGGATCTGGCGCCGACCGCGCTTCGCATTCTGGAAAAGGCCGAACAGGTCAAGTGCGCGATCATCCTGCCGGTGGACGCCATCGTCGCGCACGAGTTCAAGGTGCATGCGCCCTCGCATGCCTGCGGCCTCGATGCGATCCCGAAGGACGCCATGATCCTCGATGTCGGCCCCAAATCCGTGGACCGCGTGCGCGCGGCGATGGATGACGCCGCGACGCTGGTGTGGAACGGCCCGCTCGGCGCGTTCGAGATCAAGCCGTTCGACCGCGGCACCGTGCAGGCCGCGCGTCATGCCGCGGGCCGCACCCGCGACGGCAGACTGATTTCGGTGGCCGGCGGCGGCGACACCGTGGCGGCGCTCAACCATGCCGGTGTGGCCGAGGACTTCACCTATGTCTCGACGGCGGGCGGCGCCTTTCTGGAATGGATGGAGGGCAAGCCGCTGCCCGGCGTCGAAGTTCTGAGAGCAAAATGACGCGCGCGCATTGCTGCGGAAATTGTTACGATGGCGCCCGCGACGGAACCGGTTTCCGGTCCATTTATTGTACAGATCAACCCTCAAGCCAATTGCAGACCGTTTCGGGAGAATTCGATGAATCTCGCTGACCTCAACAAGATCGCCGTCGCCATGGTGGCGCCGGGCCGCGGCATTCTCGCCGCCGACGAATCTTCCGGCACCATCAAGAAGCGCTTCGATCCGATCGGCGTGGAATCCACCGAGGACACGCGCCGCGATTATCGCGAGATGATGTTCCGCTCCAAGGAGGCGATGACCAAATATATTTCCGGCGTCATCCTTTACGACGAGACGTTCTGGCAAAAGTCGAAGGACGGCACGCCGCTGGTCAAGCTGATCGAACAGGCCGGCTCGATCCCCGGCATCAAGGTCGATGAAGGCACCCAGCCGCTTCCCGGCGCGCCGGGCGAACTGATCACGGTTGGCCTCGACAAGCTCGCCGAGCGTTTGAAGAAATATTACGAAGGCGGCGCGCGCTTCGCCAAATGGCGCGCGGTGATCGATATCGGCAAGGGCATCCCGAGCTACGCCGCGATACGCACCAACACCCACGCGCTGGCGCGCTACGCTGCGCTATGTCAGGCCGCGCAGATCGTTCCCATCGTCGAGCCTGAAGTGCTGATGGATGGCGATCACGACATCGACCGCTGCTATGAAGTCACCGAATTCGTGCTCAAGGAAACCTTCCAGGAGCTTTTCTACCAGAAGGTCGCGCTGGAGGGCATGGTGCTCAAGCCCAACATGGCCATCGCGGGCAAGAAGAGTGCGAAGAAAGCTTCCGTCGATGAGGTCGCGGAGAAGACCGTGCGTCTTCTGAAGAATTGCGCGCCGTCCGCAGTGCCGGGCATCGCGTTCCTGTCGGGCGGCCAGTCGGATGAGGAAGCGACCGCGCATCTCGACGCCATGAACCGCATCGGTGGCCTGTCGTGGAAACTCACCTTCTCCTATGGCCGCGCATTGCAGGCTGCACCGCAGAAGGCGTGGTCGGGTAAGACCGAAAACGTGCCCGCCGCGCAAAAGGCGTTCGACCACCGCGCCCACATGAATTCGCTGGCGAGCAAGGGCGAATGGAAAGCCGATCTGGAGAGCAGGAAAGCGGCATAAGACCCGCTTAAAATCGCTAAAACATCACATGCGCCGCATCCGCGGCGCATTTTTGTACCAAAGCTGTGGTGCTAGAATATTTATGCGTTGACGAAAGCTCGCGTTATCCGTCATTGCCGGGCATGGCCCGTTGAAGATGGGCATAAACGCCCTTATGACCTGGCAATCCATCTTTTCAACAGGATGGATGCGAGGATCAAGTCCGCGCATGACGATCGCAGATTCCATCAGCGCTTTAGAAGTCGCTCCTTTGCAGGCTTGTCAGGTCATGGCATCGTCCAAAAAATCATCAAAGATGGCAGCCCCGCCATCGCACCCGCTGCCCCGGCTGTATCTCGTGACGCCGCCGCTCACCGATCCGGCTGCGCTGCTGGCGCAATTGCCGCAGCTTCTGGCGAGCGTCGATATCGCCGCCGTGCTGCTGCGGCTTGAACCGGCGGACGAGCGCGGCATGATCTCGCGCGTCAAGGCGATTGCGCCGATCGTGCAGAAGACGGGCGCGGCGCTGCTGGTCGATCAGCATCATGAAATTGTCGCGCGCGGGGGTGCGGACGGCGCGCATGTTTCGGGTCTCACAGCGATGGAAGAAGCTCAGCCTTCGCTGAAACCCGATCGCATTCTGGGCGTCGGCGCGCTCGAAACCCGTCATGACGCGATGGTGGCCGGTGAGACCGGCGCGGATTACGTGCTGTTCGGCGAGCCGGACGCGCAGGGCGTACGGCCATCGGCGGAGGCGATTGCCGAGCGGCTGCAATGGTGGGCGCAATTGTTCGAGCCGCCTTGCGTCGGTTACGCGACGACACGGGAAGAAGCCGCCGCATTCGCGGCGACCGGCGCGGAGTTCATCATGGCCGCGGATTTCGTCTGGAGCGATGCGCGCGGTCCCGCTGCCGCTCTCAGCGACGCCGTCACCGCCATCAAGCAAAGCCATGCCGAAGCCTTTGCCGTTGCGTCCGCCGGACAGGATTGAGCAGCGATGTCCCGCCAGCTTCCTTTCGCCATCTTGTTTGCCGCCCTGAGCGCCAGCTCAGCGTGCAGCCCGGCGCTGGCGCAATTGTCCCTGCCGCCCGATCTGCAAAAACAAAAAGTGCCGATCACACGGCCGGAGCCTCCGCCCGCCGCGCCCGAACCTGCCGCGCCGAAGGCCGCCGCTCCCAAGAACGCAACTCCCAAGCAGCTTGCGGCTCCGAAGCGGCCGGCGAAGCCCGAGCCTCTCGATCCCAACGCCGACAACGCCTATGCCGCCTATCAGGAAGGCCGCTATCGCACCGCGCTCGATCTTGCGGTCGCGCGCGCCAATGAACGCAACGATGCAAAGTCGATGACGCTGGCCGCTGAGCTTTACGCCAACGGTCTCGGCATCGCCCGCGACGATGCGAAGGCCGCGGAATGGTACAAAAAGGCCGCTGACCTCGGCGACCGTGAGGCGATGTTTGCGCTGGCGATGATGCAGATCGGCGGCCGCGCCGGGCCGGCCAATCGCGAGGAAGGCGCCAGATTGCTGGCGCAATCCGCAAAGCTCGGCAAGGCTGCGGCTGCCTACAATCTCGGCCTGCTCTATCTCGAAGGGCAGACCTTCCCACAGGATATCAAACGCGCGGCGGAACTGTTCCGCCAGGCCGCCGAAGCGGGCAATCCGGAGGCACAATACGCACTGGCCACGTTCTACAAAGAAGGCCGCGGCGTCGAACAGAATTTGACCGAGGCCGCCAAATGGCTAAGCGCGGCGGCGCTGGCGAACAACACGGACGCCGAGGTCGAATTTGCCATCGCGCTGTTCAACGGCACTGGCGTGACCAAGGACATTCCGACCGCCGTGGCACTGATGAGCCGCGCCGCCCGCCAGAACAGCCCGATCGCTCAAAACCGCCTCGCCCACATTCTCATCGAAGGCCAGGGCACGCCCGCCAATCCCGTCGAGGGCTTCAAATGGCACATCATCGCGAAAACAGCCGGGGCCGGCGATCCCGACCTCGATGCGCGAATGGCGCAGCTTTCACCCCAAGACCGGCAAAAAGCCGAGGATGGCGCCAAGAGATGGTTTGGCCTTATCAAGTGAAGCCCCGCGCATTTTTATGGTCCCTCGCGCGCGGCGCACTCGATGCCAACCCTTGACGTCCTGGCGCTTTAAAGCCAATACGCCGGTCGGACCGTCGGTTTTGCACCGGCCTGACCTCTCAAAGATTGTCGCAAACCTCATGCTTCATTCGGCCCTCATCAACGTTATGGTCAAGGCGGCGCGCCGCGCGGGCCGCAGCCTCAAGCGCGACCTCGGTGAAATCGAGAACCTTCAGGTGTCGCTCAAGGGCCCGGCGAATTTCGTCACCGCCGCCGACCGCCGCGCCGAGGAAATACTCTACGAAGACCTCATCAAGGCCCGGCCCGGCTATGGCTTCATCGGCGAGGAAGGCGGCACCCGTGAGGGCGCAGACAAGACCAACACCTGGATCGTCGATCCGCTCGACGGCACCACGAACTTCCTGCACGGCATCCCGCAATTCGCGATCTCGATCGGCCTGCAGCGCGAGGGCATCATCGTCGCGGGCGTGATCTACAATCCGGCCAATGACGAGCTTTATATCGCCGAGCGCGGCAAGGGTGCGTTTCTCAACGACCAGCGCCTGCGCGTCGCGGGCCGCAAGCAGCTGAACGAGTGCGTGATCGCCTGCGGCCTGCCGCATATCGGGCGCGGCGACCACGAACAATCGCGCCGCGAGATGACGGAAATGCAAAACCGCGTCGCGGGTCTGCGCCGCTTCGGCGCCGCCTCGCTTGACATGGCTTTCGTCGCGGCGGGACGGCTCGACGGCTATTGGGAGCGCAATCTCAAGTCGTGGGACATCGCCGCAGGCATCATCATGATCCGCGAGGCCGGCGGCGTCGTCAGCGGCATCGAGGGCCATGACAACGCGCTGCAAACCGGCCATGTCGTCTGCGGCAATGAGACCATGCAGCGCGAGCTTGTGAAGATTTTGAAGCCGCTGTGAGTCTCGCCCTCATTCTGAAAGTCTGACTCAAAAAGGACCAAGGACGTCAGCCGGTTCTTGAGTCGTCATGTCCGGCTTGATGCCGGGCATTCTCGTCTAAATGATATTTCAGCAAGAGAAGACGTGGATCACAAGGACAAGCCCGGTGATGATGACCGCATGCATTGTGAGCGCTGATTTAACCTCGGCCATGTCTCGGGATCATGCCGCTTTCATTCGGTAGTGGCTGACGCCCCACTCCAGACCGTCCGCGTAACCGAACAGGCCTGCGGTCGCGAGAAAGAACCAGCGCCAGCGCCGCATCCATAACCCTGTATCCTCGCCGTAAACCGGCTTCAGAATGTTCTCGATCTCCTCGCGGCGGGAATCGAAATTCTCCAGCCAGTCCTGCGCGGTTCGCTGATAGTGGACGCCGCTCCAGCGCCATTCCTTCTCGACCTCGAACAGATCATCATATTGATAGATCAGGCGATGGCTCGGCATCACGCCGCCGGTGAAAAAATGCTGCGCGATCCAGTCCTCCTTGTCATCGCGATCAAACAGATATGAACCAGCGCGATGGGTGAAGATGTGCATGAAGAAGCGCCCGTCCGGCGCCAGCCAGCCGCGCACCCGTGTCAGCAATTGACGCCAGTTCATCATGTGCTCGAACATTTCCACCGACACGATGCGATCGAACGTGCGGCCGGGATCGAACGCGTTCATGTCGGCGGTGATGACAGTGATGTTATGCAGACCCCGCGCGGCGGCCGTGCGCTGGATATAATTGCGCTGCGAATGTGAATTCGACACCGCGACGATGTTCGACTTCGGAAACTGCCGCGCCATCCAGAGCGACAGCGAGCCCCAGCCGCAGCCCAGCTCGAGCACAGATTGTCCATCCGCGAGGCCGGCACGCTCGACGGTTTGCCGCAGGGCCTCCTCCTCGGCCTCTTGCAGAGTCGAATCGAGGGTTTTGTAAAAACAGGACGAATATTTCCGGTTGGGCCCGAGCACGCGCGCGAAAAATTCCGCGGGCACTTCATAATGCTGTACGTTGGCCGTATCGGTCTCCTCGGCGATGGCCCGCGTTGCCATCTCGCGCGCGAAAGCCGCGTCGGCATCGGCATTTCCATCCGCGAGTTTTAAAGCTGAGCGCGAACACAGCGCGTTGATGCCAGCGCGCACCATGATGTCCGGCAGCGGCGCTTTTTCCGCCGCTTCGATGATGGTCGAGATCAGACTCATGCCGTGCCTTTTGATATCGCGCGCCAAACAGAAGTCGGCAACAGAAAGAACTTGCTGGTGCGGCTCTGATAGGCGCGGAAGGCCTCGCCGCGCGATTGCAGCATCTGCTCTTCCAGAGGCGGCACGCCGGTGATGTGCACCAGAATGAAATACATGATGAGCGGCGCCAGCAGCGTCAGCCAGCCCCACCAATAGCCCGCCGAAATCGCGATCACCGGATAAGCCAGCCAGCCGAACCACTCGAAGAAATAATTCGGATGACGCGAGTATCTCCAAAGACCCACATCGCAGACCTTGCCCTTGTTTGCCGGATTGCCGCGAAACGCCCGAAGCTGCCCATCGGCAACCGTTTCACCCGCAATCGCAATCAGCAAGATCAGCGCGCCGAGAAAATCCTGCACGCGCAGGCCGGGTGCCGGATTATGCGCCGCGACGAACACGGCGAACACCAGCGGCACCGAACCGATGGCTTGTTGCTGCAAGAATATGAACATCCGGCGCGGCGCATCCTTGCCCCATTCCGCCGCCATCGCCGCGTAACGCGGATCGTCCGCTTTTTCGCTTTCGGCGGTGCGCTCGGCGATGTGGCCGCCGAGCCGCAGCGACCACAGCGCCACCAATATCGCAACCAGCCATTGCCGGTGGGTGAAGGTCTGGTCGATTGAAGGAAGAATGGCGGGAGGAAACATCGCGCTCCAGGCCCCTATGAGTCCGAGCGAATAGGTCCAGATGGTATCGACCCACCCTGAATTACCGGTGCGCTGCTGGACCACCCACGCAATGGCCATGAAAATCGACAACGACACGGCAATGGCACCCAGCGCCTTCAGATAAAAGACTGTCATACCCAGCTCCAGCAAAACTCGGCGGCATCAATTTTATAAAGTACGCCCCGAATTAAATCCGGTTTCAAGCCGAAGTTCCGAATGCTCCGGTTCAAATCCTGCCGTACCATCCTGTTTTCCGGCCAACGGCGTGCCATATTGATGGGCGATATGCTCAGCACCAGGGATTGACGATTCGATATGGCAAAACCTTTCGCGAAAGCTCCTCCACCCTCCGCAGACGACATCGCCCCCACCCAGCTGTCCTCACCCCGCATCTTTCTGGTGCGGATGCTGGTGTTCCTGGTCTTGTGCGCCCTGATCTTTGTCGTGCTCTACAAGCAGATCTGGGCCGCCTTTCTCGCCAATCCGGGGCTTAATGCGCTGATCGGCGCGGTGCTCCTGATCGGCATCGTATTGTCGTTCCGGCAGGTGTTGCGGCTTTATCCGGAAGTGTCGTGGATCAATCATTTCCGCATTTCCGATCCCGGCCTCGTGGCCGACCGCAGGCCCGCGCTGCTGGCGCCGATGGCCGCGATTCTCAGCAATCGTTCAGGCCGCATGAGCATCTCGCAGCAGACCATGCGGCATCTGCTCGATTCCATCGCCACCCGCCTCGATGAGTCGCGCGACATTTCGCGCTACATGACCGGCTTGCTGGTGTTTCTCGGCCTGCTCGGCACGTTCTGGGGCCTGATCGAAACCGTCGGCTCGGTCGGCAAGGTGATCGACGGCCTGAAGGTCGGCGGCGAAGCCGGCGCGATGTTCGACACGCTGAAAGAGGGTCTTGCCGCCCCTCTTGGCGGCATGGGCATCTCATTCTCCTCCTCGCTGTTCGGCCTCGCCGGTTCGCTGATCCTCGGCTTTCTCGATCTGCAATCGAGTCAGGCGCAGAACCGTTTCTACACGGATTTGGAAGACTGGCTGGCCGAGACCGTGCGTGAATATTCCAGCGACGGTTATACGGGCGGCGGCGCATCCTCCGAAATGTCGCCGCTGATCGAGCGCCTGCGCGCCACCGTCGAGGACATGGGATCG
>DASWQB010000450.1:0-3948 GCA_036398335.1 Afipia sp.
TTCGGCGGATGACACGAAAGCCTTGGTAAATAAGGCCTTCCAGAGAGTGGTAAACAGCGCGTCAATAAAGATGATGAATCGTGCGGTGCAGGAATTGCCGTCTCATTGCAAGCACTGTCGTCCCCGGGGACCCATCTTCAAAAAGAATGGAGACAGATTGCAGCGAAAGAAATTCACAAGAAAGAACTGGGTCCCCGCCTTCGCGGAGACGACGCTTCTTTCTTGCTGGCTTTTTTCTTTTCGTTACGCCTGGTTCGCGACCACGACACCGAGCGCGGCCTGCGCGGCGGCAAGGCGCGCGATCGGCACGCGATAGGGCGAACACGACACGTAATCGAGCCCGACCTCGTGGCAGAACGCGACAGAGGCCGGATCGCCGCCATGCTCGCCGCAGATGCCGAGCTTGAGGCCGGAGCGCACCTTGCGTCCGCGCTCCACACCGATACGCACCATTTCACCGACGCCGGTCTGGTCGATCGAGATGAACGGATCGATGGGCAGGATTTCCTTGGCGACGTAGGTGCCGAGGAAACTCGCCGCGTCGTCGCGGCTGATGCCGAACGTGGTCTGGGTCAGGTCGTTGGTGCCGAACGAGAAGAACTCGGCTGTCTTGGCGATGTCGCCGGCCAAAAGGCAGGCGCGCGGCAATTCGATCATGGTGCCGACCTGATAAGTGAGCTTGCCGCCGGTCTCCTTTTTCACCGCTTCCGCCATCGCGTCGATGCGCTCGCGCACGATATCGAACTCGGCGCGGGTGGCGATCAGCGGCACCATCACCTCGACATTGACCGGCTTGCCGGTGGTCTTGCCGGCTGCGATTGCGGCCTCGAAGATGGCGCGCGCCTGCATCTCGGCGATCTCCGGATAGGCGATGGCGAGACGGCAGCCGCGGAATCCCAGCATCGGGTTGAACTCGGCGAGCTCGCGCACGCGGTCCGCGACCTTGCGTACCTCGGTGCCGAGCACCTTCGCCACGTCGGCGATGTCCGCTTCGGTGTGCGGCAGGAATTCATGCAGCGGCGGATCGAGCAGACGGATGGTGACCGGCAGCCCCCTCATGATCTCGAACAACTCGATGAAATCGTCGCGCTGCATCGGCAGCAGCTTCGCCAGCGCCGAACGCCGGGCCTTCTCGTCGTCGGCCAAAATCATTTCGCGCACGGCGAGAATGCGGGTGTCGTCGAAGAACATATGCTCGGTGCGGCACAGGCCGATGCCCTCGGTGCCGTATTTGAGCGCGGTGCGCGCGTCCGCCGGAGTGTCGGCGTTGGCGCGGACCTTGAGCTTGCGAACACTGTCGGCCCAGCCCATCAGCGTGCCGAAGTCACCGGACATTTCCGGCTCGATCATCGGCATGCGGCCGGCCAGCACCTGGCCGAGCGCGCCGTCGATGGTGATGACATCGCCCGCCTTGAAGCTGCGCCCACCCACGGTCATCGTGGCATTGGCGTAATCGACGCGCACGCTGCCGCAGCCCGACACGCAGGGCTTGCCCATGCCGCGCGCGACGACGGCGGCGTGCGAGGTCATGCCGCCGCGCGTGGTGAGGATGCCCTCAGCCGCGTGCATGCCGTGAATGTCTTCCGGCGACGTCTCGACGCGCACCAGAATGACCTTGTGACCATCGGCGACGAGCTTGGCGGCTTCGTCCGACGAGAACACGATCTCGCCGGAGGCCGCGCCGGGCGAAGCCGGCAGGCCGGTGGTGATGATATCGCGCTTGGCACTTGGGTCGATGGTCGGATGCAGCAACTGATCCAGCGACGCCGGATCGATCCGCGTCACCGCGTCTTTTTTCGAGATCAGGCCTTCATTGGCGAGTTCGACCGCGATGCGCAGCGCCGCCTTGGTGGTGCGCTTGCCGTTGCGGGTTTGCAGCATCCACAGCTTGCCCTGCTCGACGGTGAATTCGAGATCCTGCATGTCGCGGTAATGCTTCTCGAGCAGGCGATAGATGCGCGTCAGTTCCTTGAACGCGGCCGGCATCGCCGACTCCATCGACGGTTTGTCGGAGCCGGATTCCTTGCGCGCCTTCTCGGTGATTTCCTGCGGCGTGCGGATGCCCGCGACCACGTCCTCGCCCTGCGCGTTGATAAGGAATTCGCCGTAGAGATATTTCTCGCCGGTCGACGGGTTGCGCGTGAACGCAACGCCGGTCGCCGAGGTGTCGCCCATATTGCCGAACACCATGGACTGCACGTTCACAGCCGTGCCCCACGATTCGGGAATGTCGTGCAGGCGGCGATAGGTCACCGCGCGCGCCGTCATCCATGAGCCGAACACCGCGCCGATCGCACCCCAGAGCTGGGCGTGCGGGTCCTGCGGGAAATCCTTGCCGGTCTCGCGCGCCACCGCATCCTTGTATTTCGCGACGACGGAGACCCAGTCATCGGCGGTGAGATCGGTGTCGAGCGAATAGCCCTTGTTGTCCTTGTAGGTGTCGAGAATGTCCTCGAAATGATGATGCTCAAAGCCGAGCACGACATCCGAATACATGGTGATGAAACGGCGGTAGCTGTCATAGGCGAAACGGCGGTCGCCGGACTTTTCAGCCAGCGCCTCGACCGTCCTGTCGTTGAGCCCGAGATTGAGCACCGTGTCCATCATGCCCGGCATTGAGGCGCGCGCGCCCGAGCGCACCGAGACCAGCAGCGGATTTTTCGAATCGCCGAACTTCTTGCCGGCGATCTTGCCGACGCTGTCCAGCGCCTTCTCGACCAGCGCCTTCAGCTCTTTCGGATAGGATTTGTTATTGTTGTAAAAATAAGTGCAGACGCTTGTCGGAATCGTAAAACCGGGAGGCACCGGCAGGCCGAGATTGGCCATCTCGGCGAGGTTGGCGCCCTTGCCGCCGAGCAGATCACGCATGCCCGCTTTGCCCTCGGCCTTGCCGTCGCCGAACAGATAAACCCACTTGCCGGATTTCGGAGCGGACGAGGCTTTTGGCGCGCTGTTTTTGACGGCGCTGCGTGGCGGGGCCGCCTTGCGCTTGTGCGCTGCTGCGCTTTTCGTTTTTGCGGAGGTCGCGCTTTTCGCAACGGCTTTCACAACAGGTTTCGCAACGGATTTTTTGGACTTCGAAAGGGCTTTTGCCATGGCTTCCAGACGCTGCATGCAGGGATTGGTGGCGGTTTACACCACGGTTTAAAGCCCCCGCGCAAGAGCACGGGGGCCTGAACCGCCATGAAAGCTATGAACTTTTGGGTAGGGTCTTATTTGATGAGGCCAAGGCCGATGACGCCGACCAGGATCAGATACAGCGCGACGATGAAATTCAGCAGGCGCGGGATCAGCAGAATCAGAACGCCAGCGATGAGCGCGACGATCGGCTGAAGATGGGCGACTGACAGGGTCATTGAGGTTCTCCGGAAAGCTGGAAATGAAAACACGATAAGGACGGCGACGAATCGCAAGTCCCTGGGAATGACAAAGACGATAGAAGACGATTGTGAAAGCGGTTTGGTTCCCGTATCCGCACGAAAATGCCGCAATGAAGCCCATCTTCACTCAGGAACGATGAGATGCGGCATGGATTGTCCAGCAGTTGCCCGGTGGCTGATCGTTCGCCGGGCGCAATCATGCAGGAGATCGCCATGAGTTATTCCGGACGTCATTCAGCGTTTGCATTCATTCTTCTGGCCGGCGCGGCGGCTTTGCCGACCATCGCCCACGCGCAAGCCGTGATCGTGGAAGATCGCGGCGTCACCACCGGCCTTGCCGCCGACGATATCGGAATCGCAGACGACCTTCGCCCGCGCTTCCGCGAATATGTGGTTCAGGAAAATGTGCCGGACTACACCGTTCCGGGCCGGGTCGTGGTCGGCACGACATTGCCGGAGAGCGGCGTGACCTATTACGACGTGCCGCAGCGATATGGCGCGAATCGCTATCGCTACAGCCGCGTCAACGGGCAGTATATTCTCGTCGAGCCGCGTACACGCCGCATCG
>DASWQB010000451.1:0-5015 GCA_036398335.1 Afipia sp.
AAATTGAATTTTTCCATACAGACAATATATGATGAAGTTCTTAGGGGCATCAAGTTACAATCTGTGGTAAGAGTGTTTCTAATATAGTTAGCGTACCGCTGAGTTATTCGCGGTACACTTTCCTTCAGCTTGAGATGAGGATGAAGCTGCGCCGCGAACTTTTGCAAGAAATCGATTTTTACCATTCGCTAAGACCTGCGATGACAAAAATCACAAAGGCGACGCTCATCTGGCTGGAAGCAATCGCCCAGACGATCAGCGGCACCAGCAGAATGCGGCCAAGAGTGATGATATTGGGCAGATTCAAGCCTGACGTCCCTTTGCCGGTATCCATCGCATCTGATTACAACATTTGGGGCTGAAGGCGTGGCGTCGCCTGCCCCGTCCCCGCTATATACATAGTGCACTGCCGGGTGAACGCGAGCCATTGCGCGGCGGCAGAATCCGACGTAACCACCGCTGAAATCGTGGAAAACGGCATGACCGAGAAAAGCTCCGGCCTCACTTATTCGTCCTCGGGCGTCGACATCGACGCCGGCAACAGGCTGGTCGATCTCATCAAGCCGATGGTGCGGGCCACCGCCCGCGCGGGGGCGGATGCCGAGATCGGCGGATTTGGCGGATTGTTCGATCTGAAAGCCGCGGGCTTCGCCGATCCGGTGCTGGTTGCCGCGACCGACGGCGTCGGCACCAAGGTCAAGATCGCCATCGAGACCGGACTTCACGGCGGCATCGGCATCGATCTCGTCGCAATGTCGGTCAACGACCTTGTGGTGCAAGGCGCCGAGCCGCTTTTCTTCCTCGATTATTTCGCTTGCGGCAAACTCGATCCGGAATCCACGGCCGCCATCGTCGCGGGGATTGCCGAGGGCTGCCGCGAATCCGGTTGCGCGCTGATCGGCGGCGAGACCGCGGAGATGCCGGGTCTCTACAAAGACGGCGACTACGACCTTGCGGGATTCGCAGTCGGCGCGGCGGAACGCGGCACGCTGCTGCCGAAAGACATCGTCGAGGGCGACGCGGTGATCGGCCTCGCCTCCTCAGGCGTGCATTCGAATGGATTTTCACTGGTCCGCAAAGTGGTTGAAAAAAGCGGGCTGGGTTTCGGCGACTCAGCTCCCTTTTCACCTGTAATGACACTCGGCGGCGCGCTTCTCGCCCCGACCAAACTCTATGTAAAATCGTGCCTGCGCGCGATACGCGAGACCGGCGCGGTCAAAGGCCTCGCCCACATCACCGGCGGCGGCTTCACCGACAACATTCCGCGCGTGCTGCCGAAACATCTTGGCGTACGCATCGCGCTTTCAGAGGTGCCGGTATTGCCGGTGTTCAAATGGCTGGCGCGCGAGGGCAATATCGCCGAACTTGAGATGCTGCGCACATTCAACTGCGGCATCGGCATGATCGCCATCGTCAATCGCGATAGCATTGTGGACGTCATGCGCGTGCTGACCGAAGCCAGTGAGAGCGCGGTTCATCTTGGCGAGGTCATCAAAACCAACGCGGACGAGCGCGTGGTCTATGACGGCCATCTCGATCTGGCGCTGTAGCCCAAGGTCAAATTCATGGACAAGCGCATAGACAAGCGCCGCGTCGCCATCCTGATTTCCGGACGCGGTTCGAACATGGCGTCGCTGATCGAGGCCGCCAGAGCTGACGATTTTCCGGCGCGGATCGTGCTGGTTGCCTCCAACATCAAGGACGCGCCTGGACTGGCGGCCGCCGCCAAACACGGCATCGAAACAGTCACCGTCGAGAGCAAGCCGTTCGGCAAGGACCGCGAGGGCTTTGAGCGCGCGATGCACGCCGAACTCACCGCGCGCGGCGTTGAACTTGTGTGTCTCGCCGGATTTCTTCGGCTTCTGACGCCGTGGTTCGTGCAGCAATGGGACAAGCGGATGCTCAACATCCATCCCGCGCTGCTGCCGTCCTACCGCGGACTGCATACACATGAGCGCGCGCTGGCGGACGGCGTGAAAATTCACGGCGCGACCGTGCATTTTGTGGTTCCCGAAATGGATTCAGGCCCCATTGTGATGCAGGGCGCGGTTGCGGTGCGCGACGACGACACGCCGCAGACGCTGGCCGCACGGGTGCTATCGGTCGAACACAGGATTTATCCCGACGCGCTGCGCCTTGTCGCTTCGGGCAAAACCCGTCTTGAAGGCGGGCTTTGCAAAACGGCGGCCAGCGGAAGCCCGGACGACGAGCTGATCTCGCCGTCGGTGATCTAGGATCGTTTGCGGCTCACCCGATCAGGATATTTTCAGGTTTTCCGCCGACGCCTTGCCGCGATTTTCGACCAGTTCGTATTCGATCTTCTGGTTCTCGTTCAGCGTTGACAGGCCGGCGCGCTCGACAGCGGAGATATGAACGAACACGTCCTGATTACCAACGTCCGGCTTGATGAAACCGTAACCCTTGGTGGGGTTGAACCATTTGACAATGCCTTTTGCCACAAATGTCTCCTTAAGTTCCTGAAACGAAAAGGATACGCTCACGTCTCGCGTGGCCACGCCAGAGGCGATTGCGGCGCGATCCCACCATGGAAATTCAAATTTCGCAACATCGCTCAACAGGGATTCATGCTGTTGCGGCATGACCACAGCACGCCGCATTACATCCCCTTGTGCCGCGCGAACATTGACCATGGCGACCCATTCCATGCAATCATCGGGTCGATATAAAAGTATTTTTTCAAAATCGATTTGCGGGCCCGATGAAACCGTTCGCTGCCTTCATACCAGGACCCGTCATAGCAGGACTCGTCATAAAACGGGTCATCTCAGCACGGCGCGTATGCCGAACAGCGCCGATTGGGGCGATCATCGTCTTTGCGTTTTTGACTGTATTGCTGCCGGCTGCGGCAAACGCGCAAAGCGTGATTATACCTCCGCCGCCTCCGCCTGTGCCCAATTCAACTGACAACGCCGCACAGCTTTCAGCCGCAGCAAGCCAACTCGACCTCGGCACCAATTTCCTCCAGCGCCTCGGCCGCGCGGCGACATACGGCTACGCCCAGCGTGACAATTCGGGCGGCGGCGGCGCATCGCAAAGCACGGCAGCTCCGCTCTATCGGACCTGGTTCGAGGTTTACGGCCAGTCGGCACAGACCGGACCGCAAGGCGCATTCGTCGGCGACAACCGCAAGACGATCGGCGGCGTCGCCGGCATCGGCATGAACATCACGCCGGATTTCAATCTTGGCGTTTCAGTCGATCAAAGTCATACAAAAATTGACGCGCCGCTGGCACTGCAAACGGCCGGACTCGATCTGACCCAGATCGGCGTCAACGGCTCCTACACCAAGGGACCATGGACCGTCGCGTTCGCCGCCGTGCATGGCTTCGCCTCGATCGATTCCCGCCGCACCACGACGGGCGGCATCGCTTCGGCCAATTATCGCGGCAGCCTCGATGGCGCGCTAGGTGAAGTGAGCTATTACAACGCCATCGGCCAGAGCCGGATCGTACCTAAAGTCGCTATCGAGTATGTCGTCGCTTCGACCAACGCGTTCCAGGAGACCGGCGGCTCGTTTCCGGTCGGCGTTGCCGATTCCCATGGCGAGCGGGCGCGAGCGCTGATCGGCGCGGAGATCGGTCACTACTGGATCACCGGCCAGCAGGTCATCGACGTGTCGGCCTACGGCAAGTTCGTCGATAATTTCGTGCAGAACATGGGCTCTGTCGATGTCAGTCTCGGCGACCAAAGCATCGCGGTTCAGGGAATACGCGAAAGCACGCTCGGCGCCGACGCGGGCGCTAACATTTCGTGGATGATGACCGACAAAATGCGGCTCTACGCCAACTATGACGGCAAGTACCGCGCCGGCTTCAATTCGCACCAGGGCACGCTCGGTTTCGAAGTGAAGTGGTAAGCCGCAATCAGGCTTGACGTTCAGGGGCTGCCGATTCAGGCTCGACGCTCAGGCTTGGATTCAAGCTTGGGAGGCGGCGGTTTCCGATGTCGCCCCTGCTGCCGCATGACGCAACGCGCGCCCCCGCCAGATCGATCCGACCACCAGCACAATGACCACGCCGAGCACCGCCACGGCGAACTCACCCATTTCGCTTCCAAAACGAAGGTGTTTGGCGAATCCGAAGATCGACGAACTGGCGTCCATGTTCAGCACGATCTCGCCGTTCAGAAGCCGCGCAAGGAACGGATGCACCGCCGGATCGGTCGCAATCACCTCACCCGCAACCCAGCCGAGCAAGGCAGCACCGAGCCAGACCAACGCCGGCACACGATCGAGCAGCGCCATGATCAGCGCGGCACCGGCGACAATCATCGGCACGCTGATGGCAAGACCCAGGATTAGCAGCACGACGCTGCCATTGGCAGCCGCAGCCACCGCGATGACATTGTCCAGACTCATGACGATGTCGGCGACAGCGACGACACGCACGGCGGCCCACAGATGCTGGGCTGCATGCACGCTGTCTTCGTCGGTCGATTCGGGCACCAACAGCTTGGCTGCGATCACGAGCAGCGCCAGACCGCCGATCAGCTTCAGATAAGGCAGTTCCATCAGCGAGGCGACGATGCCGGTGAATACGATGCGCAACGCCACCGCCACCGCCGCGCCCAGGATCATGCCCCAGACACGCTGGCGTGGCTGCAAGCCGCGGCACGCCATCGCGATGACAAGTGCGTTGTCGCCCGACAACAGCACGTTGATCCAGATGATCTTGGTCAGGGCGACCCAGAACTGGGGCTGATGAATTTCAGACTGGAATTGCGCCCACACGCCGCCCAAAGAGGCCGGATTGAAAATCTCCAATATCCAGTTCAAGTTTGCCTCCCCCGAGCATTTTGTCTGGACCGGTTAGCGGCCCTTGTATCTCAACAATCGCAATGACTTGCCCGTAACAGGCGCGAATGCCAGAATCGGACCACTAGCGTAAAACAACGCCCGCGTCTGCGGACTATTCGTCGCAAAGCGGGCGTCTTATATCAGCATTTCGCGGGAAAACCCGGCGACGCGCATTCGCGTCAGCCTACGATCTCGTTTC
>DASWQB010000452.1:0-2559 GCA_036398335.1 Afipia sp.
TGAGCGCTCGATCAGATCCAGAAGCGTCGGCGGAAGTTTTTCCAAAAGGTCCGTTGCGCCGGGTTCGGCAGCACTCAGCTTGACCTTGGTCTTTTCGCGATTGGCCTGGGTCAGCGTCATCTCGCCTTCCTTCACCGCGCGGTGCAGCAGCAGCCACGAGGCGAGCTGCATCAGCCGCGTGGTCAGGCGCATACTCTCGGTCGCGTAAGTCAGACTGACGGAGCGCTCCAGATTTTTGGCCTCAACGCGGCCCGCGCCATCGAGATAGGCGGCGGTCTCCTCGACCATCTCCATGCCTTCACGAAACAGCACACCGAATGCCGGAGAATTCGTCAGTCGTTCGCTGAATACGACAAGACCACTTTCCGCCGCCGATTGATCCGACATGGTTAACGCCTCACGCCCGTTTACACGCTGATTTTCTTATGATGAACAAATCATTGCGCGCCTTGGCGCCCGAGTCCAGCCGCTCGTGCACACGAAATGCCCATATGGTTTCTGTGTAATGCGAATAGATAAAAAAAGAGCCGCCGTTTCCGGCGGCTTTTGAAGTTTATAACAGGGAGGCGTCAAAACAGAGTGGACAGGAGCCACTCGGTGTCCAAACAAGGACAATACAGTCATAAACGCGAAAGCTTAATGTGCCGTAAATGAACGGTTTTCTTTAAGATTTGTTTGCCAAGACTCGCCGCGACAAGACACGACGGCAACAAACTTGCGGACAACACACGCGCGCAGCTTGCCTATGATTTGAAAAAATTGCTGGCGGCATCGCGCGAGGCGCGTTTTTTCGCCGTCTCGATTTTAAGGCGCTCTACCTCATCAATCAGCAGCGCGATGCGTTCGTTCAGATCGTCCACTGAAAGCAGCGACAAATCCTGTCCGACCTCATGGCTGATCTTTCTTCGCGGCTTGTCGTCATCATCGGCAACCATGATTTCCCCTTTTCCCGAAAGCGTATTCTTTGAGCGTAGCAAAATTCATCTCGCAGCCAAGCATCAGGCGTTGCCAGCGTGCGAGGGCGCGTTGAGGGCCGTTTCGCTCTCTCTTTTTGATTTGACGCGTTTTCTTCACGCGAACCGGTGTCTCCTTCGCCGGAAAACGCTATAAGCCAGACCCCGCCATCGCTTTTCTCTTTCGCCTTCTGCAAGGACCGCCCCATGGAAAAAATTCCCTCGCACATGACCGTGATCGGCATCAGCACGCCCGGCGGACCGGAGGTGCTCAAGCCCGAGCAGCGCGAGGTGCCAAAACCCGGCACTGGGTACATTCTGGTCAAGATCGCGGCGGCGGGCGTCAACCGTCCGGACGTGCTGCAGCGAATGGGGAAATATCCGGTGCCTCCCGACGCCAGCGACCTGCCGGGACTGGAAATCGCCGGCACGGTGGTCGCACTCGGCAGCGGAGCCGTGAAACACAAAATCGGCGACAAGGTGATGTCCCTGACATCGGGCGGCGGATACGCCGAATATTGCGCCGTGCCTGACAATCACGCCATGACCGTGCCGGACAATCTGTCACTTATCGATGCGGCGGCGCTGCCCGAAACGGTGATGACGGTCTGGCATAATGTCTTCGAGCGCGGCGCGCTGAAACCCAGAGAGACCCTGCTGGTCCATGGCGGCTCATCGGGCATTGGCACCACCGCGATCCAGATGGCGAAAGCGTTCGGTGCCAAGGTGATCGTCACTGTAGGCTCGAAGGACAAGGCCGAGGCGTGCCTGCAGCTCGGCGCCGATGTCGCGGTGGATTACAAGACGCAGGATTTCGTCGCCGAGTGCAAGACCGCGACAAACGGCAACGGCGTCAACGTCATTCTCGACATGGTTGGGGGCGATTATGTCGATCGCAATTACGACGCCGCTGCAACCGAGGCGCGCATTGTGCAGATCGCCTTCCTCGGCGGGCCGAAGACCACCGTCAACATCGCCAAGATCATGACCAAGCGGCTATGGCACACCGGATCGACACTTCGACCACGCTCTCGTGAAGATAAGGCGGCGATGGTTAATGCCATCGAGGCCAATGTTTTGCCATGGATCGCAGCCGGGCGCGTGAAACCCCTGATCGACAGCACGTTTTCATTCAAGGATGCCGCCAAGGCACACGCGCGGATGGAAACCAGCCAACATATTGGCAAAATTGTGCTCACTGTTTAGCTGCTTTTGAGCAGGGCAAAACCCTTTGATTCACTTCATATTCGTGTCATTTATCGCCCTCCCGCCGGCCAGATAGCCGGCCAGCAGAACGCGGAGACTTTCACGTGCGATCGATCGGACGCTTTACGCTGTTCGCGTTGAGCATCTTGACGCTTGCCGCCGCGACACCGGCGCACGCCATCGACGCAATCAGCGTTCGCTCCGACGCGCCTGCCATCGACCTCACCGGCGTTCTCGAGTTCCAGAAAAGCGACACCGACCGCATCCAGGTCTCGACTGCGCCTGGCACCGACGGCATCGTGCGCCGCATCGAGGTGCGCGCGCGCGAGGGCGGACAGAACTGGATCGTGTTCGCGCTGACCAACAACACCGACGAACAGCTCGATCGCCTCATCGTCGT
>DASWQB010000453.1:0-7095 GCA_036398335.1 Afipia sp.
CCGAGGGTTTCAGGCTCCCGGACCAAAGGATCACGCCGGCCGGATGGAGATCCGGCCGGGGTGTTTCAGCATTTTTGTCCCGGAGCGCACCGTTTCGCAGGCGGCGGCGCCCTTGGCGGAGGCGCGGCTCTTGGCGGAGGGGCCATGCGAGGTGGCGGGGCCGCCGGACGCGGAGGCGGCGGCGCCATCCGTGGCGGAGGCGCAGGGCGCACCATTGGCGCGGGACGAGGCGGTGGCGCCGCGCGCTGCGGCTGCGGCTGCGGAATTGAAGGCGGCGCGACGCGCGCCACCGGCCGCTGGATTTGCGGCACGGGACCCGGACGCGTCAGCTGCGGGGACGGACCGGAACGCTGGAATTGCGGCGGCGAACCGCGTCCCGCGCCCGGAGGTCCACCCGCTCCCGGAACAGGTCCCGGGCCGCGGTTGAACTCGCGCCCGCTTGGACCACCACCCGGGATATTCGGTCTCATTTGCCCCGGCGAAACCGGATTCGGGCGCGCCAGATTTGGCGCCGGTCCGCGCCGCATTCCTGGACCGCCGGGCAATGTGCCCGGCACGCCTCCCCGGTTTGGCACCGGCAATGCGCCGGCTGGCGGCAACCCATGCCCTTGCGGGACCGCGTTCGGAAGAGCACGGCCGGGAGACGGCGATCCGTTTGGTATGCCGCCCGGCCCTCCCGGTCCAGCCGGTCTTTGAATGGCATTCGGGATCGCGGCGGGGTTTGTCGCGAAACCGCGCGGGCCTCGCGGAATGGGACGGTCGGCGACGGGTTGCAGATTCTGGCGCGGATTGATGAAGGCACTCGGCGGACGCGTCGCCCTGCCTTCCTGAATCATCGTGGCGCGCTGCCCCACCGAGGGCGGCAGCAACGCGGCCCCGACAAAGCGCACGTCGCGTCCGCCGGGCCCACCCTGTCCATTGAATTGGTTCGCGCCGCCCGGCCGGTTGATGACGTTGTTGATCACCGCGCGGTTGTGGATGTTTGAATAGATGAAGTTGCCCTGCGGCGGACGCACATAGATCGGCGGGCGGATGAAAAGCGGAATCGGAACGAAGACCGGCTGCGGCAGCACGTAGACATCGTCGATATAGGCGGGCGGCGGCAGATCAATGAAATCCTCCGGCGGCGGCGGCAGGAAATACGCCGGCGCGGGCGGCGGGGGCGCAAAGCCAAAGTCGGGGTCCGAGAACATCAGCACCGGCCGGTCGATATAGGCATACTCGTCCGGCGGCGGCGGCGGAACGTCGTAGTCGAACTGGCTGAATTGTTGCGGCGGCTCCGTTGCCGCGGCGAGATACGACAAACGGCGGCGCGCATCGTCGGCATGCGGCCCGTTCGGATAACGCCGCAGATACGACCAGTATGCATCCGGCGTGTCGGCGCGGTAGGTGCGCCGCCATGTGGTGGCCTCGCGCCGCGCCGCGACGATAACGCGCGCGCGCTTGGCCATCGGATCATTGGGATAGGCCGCGATGAAATCCTCATAGCCCTGCAGCGTGTCGCGATCGAGCGCGGCGGTATAGGCATCCTGCGCCGGCAGATCGCGGATCGGCTTGTCACGCATCGCGGTGCTCTGTGCCGGTGTCGCTTCCGGCGGCGCGTCGGGCGCGCGGTCGAAAAACACGAATTGCGAATTGATCTTCTGCGTGTCCCAAGGAATCTGCGCGCCCTTGGTGACATCATTGACGCGCAGCCGCACGCGGTTGAACAATTCGGGCAGCGGCAGGCCGCCGGCGCGGATCATTTCCGCGAGCGCCTGCGCATAGGCGCCGTAATTGCCGGTCTCCTCCGGCGCGACGGTGCCAGGCGCGGCGTTGAAGGCGATCAGCACGCGCGGATCGGGCTCGACCAGCGCAAGACCGCTGGCGATCTTTTGTCCACCTTGAATGAAGGGCTGTTCGCGCGCCGCGTCGAGCACGAACACGCCCGCTTTCAGCGGCAGCGCGGAGAGCTGGCGAATGTAATCGCTAACACGCAATCCCTCGACCGGAATATCGACATCACGGCTCAGCGTGGAATCGACCGGGATGAAATAGTTCTCGCCCGCAAGCTGCAATCCGTAACCGGAAATATAGACGACAGCGACGGTGTCCGGACCGGACGCCTGCGCCTTGTCGACGAAATCGCGGAAGCTTGAGCGCAGCGTATTGCCGTCAAGATCGCGCGCGCCGACAACATCGAAGCCCGCCGCCTGCAAGGTCTGCGCGATCAGGCCGGCGTCGTTGGCGGCTGTGGCGAGCGGCGCCTTCTGGTACGCGCCGTTCCCGATCACCAGCGCGATGCGCTTTTCGGTCTGTTCGGCGGTGGGCGGCGGCTGGTCAGCCGCTGGAGGTTGCTGCGCCTGCGCGGCGGCGACGAGAAACCCGGCGAGAGCAGCGGCCGCAGCAACGATCGAAAGCCATTTGTCAAAACGCATGCTCACCCACCGATTCCCGCGCAAGCTTCGCACATTCGACGCTGCCGCCTGAACATTGTTTGAATGAAAAGCGCTGGGAATGAGGCGGTATCAGAATGGGAGAACAGCGAGAAAGCCTTTGCGGCGCTTTAGACCGTCTCGACCCGCTCCACGCCCGCCACCGCCTTCAGCGCACCGGCGATCTGCGGCGAGACCTTGAAGCGGCCCGGCAGCTTCATTTCCACTTCGGTCTGAAGATCGAGCATCATCACCAGCGTCACTTCGCCGTCGGAAGTCGATGGCGTGGCGACCGGCTTCGATCCCGGAAAGCGGCTGACATCGCCGGCCGGAGCGACACGGCCCGGCTCGCCGCCAGTCAGGCGCTTGGCGATGGATTCCAGCGGCTTGTCGTCGCGCACGAAAATCCGCAGGCCCTTTTGCGTTTTCGCCGCCGCCGCATCGAGCGGCTCGGCATGAAGGATGCGCGCGCGCACGTCCTCGCCCTGCAATTCCGCGCCGAGTTGCAACAGAACGGCAGTGCCGGGCTCCAGCACGTCGCGATATTGCGCGAGCCCTTCGGAGAACAGCACCGCCTCGAAATGGCCGGTCGGATCGGACAGGCCCATGATGCCCATCTTGTTTCCGGTTTTGGTGCGCCGCTCCATGCGCGACACCACGGTGGCGGCGACGCGGCCCGCCGTCGCGCCGGTCTTCACCGCGCGCGAGAACTCGTTCCACGATTGCACGCGAAGGCGCTTCAAGGCGAGCGCGTAATCGTCGAGCGGATGGCCGGACAGAAAGAAGCCGATGGCATCGTATTCGCGGCGCAGCCGCTCGGCCGGCAGCCACGGCTCGACCGGCGGAAGGATGATCGAGGGCGCATCCGCCATGCCGCCGAACATGTCGTTCTGTCCCGAGGCCGAGGCGGCGTGATCGCGCTGACATGCCGCGAGAATGGCGTCCGCGCCGGCGAACACCGCCGCGCGGTTCGGATTGATGGTGTCGAACGCGCCGGCGGCGGCGAGGCTTTCCACCACGCGCTTGTTGATGGCGCGCGGGCTGACGCGCGAGGCAAAATCTGCCAACGAAGTGAACGCGCCGCCCTTGCGCGCCTCGACGATCATCTCCACCGCCTGCGCACCGACGCCTTTCAGCGCCGCGAGTGCGTAATAGATCGTGTTGCCGCTGACAGTGAAGGTCGCGCCGGACTGGTTGATCGAAGGCGCTTCCAGCTTGATGCCAAGACGCTGCGCCTCGGCGCGAAACTCCGACAATTTGTCGGTGTTGTTCATGTCCAGCGTCATCGAGGCAGCGATGAACTCCACCGGGTAATGCGCCTTCATGTAGGCGGTCTGATACGACACCAGCGCGTAGGCCGCCGCGTGGCTCTTGTTGAAGCCGTAATCGGCGAACTTGGCGAGCAGTTCGAAGATCGTGTTGGCTTGCCCCTTGGCGATACCGCGCTCGACCGCGCCGGAGGTGAAGCGCGCGCGCTGTTGCTCCATCTCGGAGCGGATCTTCTTGCCCATCGCGCGGCGGAGCAGATCGGCTTCGCCGAGCGAATAGCCCGCCATCACCTGCGCAATCTGCATCACCTGTTCCTGATAGATGATGACGCCGAACGTCTCTTTCAGAATCGGCTCCAGCATCGGGTGCAGGTACTCGCTCTCCTCGTCGCCATGCTTGCGCGCGCAATAGGTCGGGATGTTCGCCATTGGACCCGGACGATAGAGCGCCACGAGGGCAATGATGTCCTCGAAACGATCGGGACGCATGTCCACGAGCGCGCGGCGCATGCCCTGGCTTTCAACCTGGAACACGCCGACCACATCGCCACGCGCCAGCATCTCATAGCTGGCCTTGTCGTCGAGCGGCAACTTGGCCAGATCGACATCGACATTGCGCTGCTTGAGCAGTTTGACCGCTGTATCGAGCACGGTGAGCGTCTTCAGGCCGAGGAAGTCGAACTTCACGAGCCCCGCCGGCTCGACCCATTTCATGTTGAATTGGGTCACCGGCATGTCCGATTTCGGATCGCGGTACATCGGCACGAGTTCGCTCAAGGGCCGGTCGCCGATCACGATGCCCGCCGCGTGGGTCGAGGCATGGCGCGTCAGGCCTTCGAGCTTTTGCGCGATGTCGAACGCGCGCGCCACCACGGGGTCTTCTTCCGCGAACGCCTGCAGTTTCGGCTCGCTCGCGATGGCGGCGGACAGCGTCACCGGCGCGGCTGGATTTTGCGGCACAAGTTTCGTGAGCTTGTCGACCTGCCCGTAAGGCATTTGCAACACGCGGCCGACATCGCGCAGCACGCCCCTCGCCTGCAACGTGCCGAAGGTGATGATCTGCGCGACCTGGTCGCGGCCATAACGCTTCTGAACGTATTTGATCACCTCGTCGCGGCGGTCTTGGCAGAAATCGATGTCGAAGTCGGGCATCGACACGCGTTCCGGATTGAGGAAACGCTCGAACAGAAGACCGAAACGCAACGGATCAAGGTCGGTGACGGTCAGCGCATAGGCGACCAGCGAGCCTGCGCCCGAGCCGCGGCCGGGGCCGACCGGAATGCCCTCCGACTTCGCCCACTGGATGAAGTCGGCGACGATCAGGAAGTAGCCCGCGTAATTCATGCGCGCGATGACGTCGATCTCGAAAGCCAGACGCGCGCGATAGTTCTCCTCGCTCATGCCTTGCGCCAGCCCGTGCGCCGCAAGGCGCATGGTTAGACCCTCCTCGGCCTGACGCCGCAATTCAGCGGCCTCGGCCTGTTCGGCATCCTCGGCATTGGCGCTGCCGACCACGGTGAAGCGCGGCAGGATCGGCTTGCGCGTTTTGGGACGGAACGAGCAGCGCTGGGCGATCTCAACCGTCGAAGCCAGCGCCTCCGGCAGATCGGCGAACAGCACCGCCATCTCGGCGCGGGTCTTGAAGCGATGTTCGGGGGTGAGCTGATAGCGGTCGGTCTCGGCAACCAGCCGCCCGCCCGCGATGCAAAGCAGGGCGTCATGCGCCTCATAATCGTCGGCCGAAGCAAAATAGGGCTGGTTGGTCGCCACCAGCGGCAGACCCTTGGCGTAGGCGATGTCGATCAACGCGCCTTCGACGCGGCGCTCGCTCTCAAGGCCGTGGCGCTGCAATTCGACATAGAGCCTGTCGCCGAACAATTCCATCAGCCGCTCGGTGCGCGCGATGGCAAGCGCGGCCTGATCGGCGGCCAGCGCGAGCGAGATCGGGCCTTCGGGGCCACCGGTCAACGCGATCAAATGATCGCTCTCGCCTTTCAGCCAATCGAGTTTGATATGCGGCGGCTCGTTCACAGGCGTCTCGAGAAACGCGCGCGAGTTCAGCCGCATCAGGCTGCGATAGCCCTGCTCGCGCATCGCCAGCAGCACGATCCGCGTGGGCGCCGTGCCGAGCGCATTGCGCGCGGTGGGGTCCTGATCCGCGAAATCCACCGCAAGCGCGCAGCCGATGATCGGCTGGATGCCGGACGACGCCATCTTGTCGGAGAATTCCAGCGCACCGAACATGTTGTCGGTATCGCTCAGCGCCAGCGCGGGCTGATGGTCCGCCTTGGCGAGTTCAGCCAGCCTGCCGATCTTCATCGCGCCTTGCAGCAGCGAATAGGCCGAATGGACGTGCAGATGGACAAATCCGGGATTCGGCATGAGTTTCTTCGCAGGCAAATGAAGACGATACGGGATGCAGATACGCGATGCATACGGGAGCAAATGTGGCCGGCATTGAGCCGACTCACATGTTCAATGGTGGCGATGGGGCGCCGCACTGTCCATGCCTGACGCGGCAGGACGCCGATCTGTCATCCTTATCCCCAGACGCGCGGCACGGGCCGCGGCATCCATCACAGTTGGGTAATCAACTGGGCCCAGATCGCGACCATCCCGACAAACAGAACGATCGATGCCAACGACGCAGCTTCTTCCACGAATGTCCGCAACATTTTCCAATCTCCCCTTTTTAAGGTCATCAGGATGTCCGGCCGCCGGGTTTATTCTTGAGCGGGACATGGGACTCGCCTAGAACGTAAGAAGAACATTGTTCTGTTTTTGTTCTTTCGTCAAGTGCGCTTGCGATGCCCATATGCAGGCCGGAATAAAGGGCTAACAAAATATGAAAATGCAGGATTTGCCTGACAGATGCGGGCAATTTGAACTCCTCGCCTGAACGTGTGTTGACGTTTCAGCACGGATGCAAAAATAGAAGGCAACGCGGACGTTCCGCATGGAGGAGATCACAATGCGCGCGCTGTTTTTGGCTGGACTGGGGTTTGGCGCACTGGCGCTTGGAGCGCTGGCGGGATCGGCATCGCCTGCGGAAGCCCGCGATTTTCCGTTCTGCATGAAGGGACAGGAATACGCCAGCGGCACTGGTGATTGCAGCTATCCGAGCTATGCGGCCTGTCAGGCGGCGGCGTCCGGGACGTATTCGTATTGCGCGCGCAATCCCTTTTACGCCTCGGCCGAATATGCGGCGCCACAGCGCAAGGGACGCCGGGCTCCCATCGAGCAGGGCTATTGATTTCATTGCCAAAGCCACACAGCGAGGCGCGATGCGTCTCGCGGCTGCCTCGGCGGTCCGGCGCGCTGCTTGTTTTTCTGACGCTGTGCGGGGTGCCGCTCACGGGGATTGAGCCGGCGCACGCCGACATCGATTACCCCTACTGCATGAAGGTCTATGA
>DASWQB010000454.1:0-2432 GCA_036398335.1 Afipia sp.
CGGCACGAAAATCATCGCCGCCGGCATCACCGCGTTGAGGTTGCAGGCGTCATGTCCCGCGCCGGAGATGATGCGGCGGTTGGCATAGCCGAGCGTATCGCTCGCACGCTGGACGGCATCGACCAGCCGCGTGTCGAACACGGTCGGTTCTTTGCGCCAGAAACGATCCAGCTTGATCTCGACCTTGCGGCGCTTTGAAATTTCGGCGACGGCATCCTGCAGTCCCTTGTCCAGCGCATCCAGTGTCGCGGAGGAGGGGCTGCGGAATTCGGCGGTAAAGGTGAGGTCGCCTGCGACGACGTTACGCGATGGATTTTCGATCACGGTCTCGCCGATAGTGCCGACGGCGTCGGGGCCATGGTCTTTCGCGACCTTCTCCAGCGCCAGCACGACTTCGGACAGCGTGGCGAGCGCATCGCGCCGCAGCGGCATCGGCGTGGTGCCGGCGTGGCTGGCAAAGCCATGGATTTCGCCATTGTACCAGATGATGCCCTGACCGCGCTCGACCACGCCGATGGTCTTGTGTTCGGCCTCCAGCAGCGGGCCTTGCTCAATGTGCAGTTCGACGAAGGCGGAGAATTTTTGCTTCCCGACCGGTTCGCTGCCGTTGTAGCCGATGGTTTCAAGCGCCTGCGCGACGCTGACGCCCTCGGCATCGCGGCGCGAGAGAATATCCTCGGTCGTGTATTCGCCGGCATAGGAAGCGGACGCCATCATGGCGGGGGCGAAGCGCGAGCCTTCCTCATTGGTCCAGTTGACGATGCACAAAGGCGTGTCGGTCTCGATCCCGGCGTCGTTCAGCGTGCGCACGACCTCCAGCGCGGCGAGTGTGCCGAGGATGCCGTCGAACTTGCCGCCGGTCGGCTGGGTGTCGAGATGCGAGCCGAGGCCGACAGGTGCCTTCGACATGTCGCGGCCCTTGCGAATCGCGAACATGGTGCCGAGCGCATCGACATGCACCTCTAAGCCAGCCGCCGCGCAGGCATCGCGAAACCAGTCGCGCACCTGGCGGTCTTCCTCGCTCAGCGTCAGGCGCTTGACGCCGCCTTTCGGCGTGCCACCGAACTTTGCCGTGTCGTGAATGTCGCGCCACAGGCGGCCCGAGTCGATTTGCAGATTCGTCTTTGTTTCAGCCATTGAATTCACCAGCCCCGTGCCACACGCCATACCGCCTCGACTTTGCCATGACGCGTGGCAACAAGCCAGTCATGAAGATTGATGGTTGGATCACAATGTCCGGGAATGAGACGCAGGCGATGGCCGGGCGCGATGTTTGCATTTGATGCGACCTCGAGCTGGCCGTGTTCGTCGGTGGCCTTGATATAGGTGACGCCATTTTCGCCGGACACCACGGGCAATCCGCTTTCCAGGCTGGTCGCTTTCAGCCCGGCATCGCACACCGCATGGCCGGGCGCGGCGGCACTGATGATCGTGGTGAGAATGAACAAGGCGTTGGCGAAGGGCGCGGCGGTCTCATTACGTGCGTAATCGGCGTCCATCAGCGCGTAGGAGCCGCATTGCAGTTGATTATAGACGCCGCTGGTCAGTTCGTTTTCCCAACTGCCGGTGCCAGCGCCCGCAATGACGTCACATGGCAGCCCCGCCGCGCGCAAGAGATCGGCGGTGGTGCGCGCCAGTTCGCTCGCACGCGCGATCGCTGCCGCGCGCTCGGTGGGTGTACGCAGATGTTGCGCGCCGCCGTGATAGGCCTGCAATCCAGCAAAATGCAGCCCCGGCTTTCCCGCGATATAGTTCGCCAGCGTCACCGCATCTGCGCCGGGCGCGACGCCGCAGCGGCCCTGGCCGATGTCGATTTCCACCAGAGCGTCCAGCGTCACGCCCTCAATACTTGCCGCCTCTGACAACACATCGGCCTGATCGCGATGATCGACGCAGACACCGATCTTTGCATCGCGCGCCAGCGCCGCCAGCCGCCGCGCCTTGTCCGCGCCGATGATCTCGTTCGACAGCAGAACGCTTTCGATGCCGCCTTCAACCATCGCCTCGGCCTCGGCGACATTCTGGCAGCACATCCGCGAGGCGCCGGCCGCCATCTGCAATCGCGCGATGTCGATGCTTTTATGCGCCTTGGCATGCGGGGTCAGCCGCACGCCGTTCGGATTGCCGTCGACGCGCTTCGCCAGCATCGCGATATTTTTCTCCAGCGCATCGAGATCGACGATCAGCGCCGGGGTCACGATCTGATCGAGACTCATGCGGGGCTCGGCGGGAGGGCGGGTCGGCATGTGTCTATCCTTGAACCTGTCTATCCTTGAATTTGTCTGTCTCCGAAAGAGCGATCAGCGTCCGGTAAACACCGGCTTGCGCTTTTCCATGAAGGCAGTGCGGCCTTCTTCGTAATCCTTGCTGGCGAAACACGCATTGACCAGATCTTCGCACTTTTTCATGTCGCGCGCGCTTTCATCCTTGGC
>DASWQB010000455.1:0-3609 GCA_036398335.1 Afipia sp.
CGCGGTCGGGCAGGAGACAGCTTTCACCGTGCTGGCGTTTCCGGGCCGTGTCATCAACGCGCGGATCAATTATGTTTCCGCTGCTATCGATCCGGTGACGCGTCGCCTGATGGTGCGTGCCACCGTCGACAATCCGGGCGAGAAGCTGAAGCCGGAAATGTTCGCCAATGTGACGATCTACTCGGCAGACGAGCATCCCGGCGTCGGCGTGCCTAAGCAGGCGCTGATCTATGAAGGCGACCAGATTCATCTGTGGGTTGCGCATAGCGACAAGACGATCGAACTTCGCGCCATCAAGGCAGGACTCGCCAATGGCGATCTTGTCGAGGTCAAGACCAATCTCGCCGCCGGCGAGCAGGTCGTAACCAAGGGTAGTTTATTCATCGACCGTGCGGCATCGGGCAGCTAGTTCAACTTCGGATTTTTGAAAGACTAGGTCTCGATGGATCGTCTCGTCGCCGTTGCCGTTCAACGCCGTTTTCTGATGGTAGGCCTTTTCGTCGCAGTGTTCATCGGCGGCCTGATCGCATTTCAGCGACTCAACATCGAAGCCTATCCCGATCCGACCCCGCCGATGGTGGACATCGTCACCCAAAGCGCGGGTCTGTCGGCGGAAGAGATCGAGCGCTATATCACGATCCCGATCGAGACACAGGTTGCTGGCATCAAGAACCTCAAAACGATCCGCACGATCTCGCTTTACGGATTGTCCGACGTCAAACTCCAGTTCTCCTTCGACTACACCTATGATGAGGCGCTCCAGCAGGTTTTGAATCGCCTGGCCCAGCTTGCGCCGCTGCCCGGCAACGCCCAGCCGCAGATTTCTCCGCTTAGCCCGATCGGTGAGATTTTCCGTTATCGGCTTGTCGGTCCACCGAACTACAGCGTGCTCGATCTGAAGACCATTCAGGATTGGGTGCTGCAGCGCCGCTTTCGGGTCGTGCCCGGCGTGATCGATGTGACGAGCTGGGGCGGCAAGACCAAGACCTACGAAATTCAGGTCGATTTCAACAAGCTGGTCGCTTATGGCCTGACCCTGCCGCAGCTTTTGCAGGCCGTCGGCAATGCCAACATCAATGTCGGCGGCAACACGGTCAATATCGGCTCGCAGTCGGCGGTGGTGCGCGGTGTCGGTCTTATTCGCTCGGTTGACGATCTTGCCAACACCATGATCTCCCAGAGCGGCGGCAATCCGGTTCTGGTGCGTGACGTCGCCAACGTCACCATCGGCGAAAAGCCGCGGCTCGGCATTGCCGGGATGAATCAGGACGACGACATTGTGCAGGGCATCGTGCTGATGCGGCGCGGCGAACAAAGTTCGCCGACCATCGCGCGCGTCGAAAAGGTGGTCACGGCGATCAACAAATCGAACATCCTGCCACCGGGCGTGCGGATCGAACGCATCTATGACCGCAAGGATCTGATCGACACTACCACGCACACCGTTCTGCACAACATGGTGTTCGGCATCGTGCTGATCGTGATGCTGCAATGGATGTTCCTCGGCGATCTGCGCAGCGCAATCATCGTCGGCGCGACAATTCCGTTTGCGCTTTTCTTCGCCGTCATCATCCTTGTGTTGCGCGGGGAATCCGCCAATCTGTTGTCTGTCGGCGCCATCGATTTCGGGTTGATCGTGGATGGCACGGTCATCATGGTGGAAGCGATCTTCCGTCGCCTGTCGCAGACCACCGTGTTGTCCGCCGAAGAGCAGCGCGCGATCTCGCCGGAAACCATCATGGGCATGAAAAGCCATGCCATTCTCAGCGCGGCCGCCGACGTGTCGCGTTCGATCTTTTTCGCGGCCGCCATCATTATCGCAGCCTTCCTGCCACTGTTCACACTGAGTGGCGTTGAAGGCAATATTTTCGGGCCGATGGCGCGCACTTACGCTTACGCACTGGCGGGCGGCCTGCTGGCGACCTTTACGGTGACGCCGGCACTCAGCGCCATCATTCTTCCCGTGCACATGGAAGAGACCGAAACCATCATCATGCGGTGGCTGCACCGCGTTTATATGCCGTTGCTGGGTTGGGCGGTCGGCAACCGCAGGCTGGTGATGGGCGGCGCGGTGGGGTTGGTGGTTCTCACGGTCATCGCGGTGCGTATGCTGGGTCTCGAATTTCTGCCGAAGCTGGAAGAAGGAAATTTGTGGATTCGCGCGACATTGCCGCCAACGATTTCGCTGGAGGAGGGCAATACCTACGTCAACCAGATGCGCAAGCTGATCCTCGCGCGTCCGGAAGTGGAAACGGTTGTTTCTCAGCAGGGGCGGCCGGATGACGGCACCGATGCGGCGGGATTGTTCAACGCTGAATTCTTCGCACCGCTTAAACCTGTCGGTGAATGGCCGGGCTCGCACGACAAGGACGAGGTGACGGCTCAGTTGCTCAAACAGTTGCAGGAAAAATTTCCGGGCGTCGAATTCAACTTCTCGCAATATTTGCAGGACAACGTCGCGGAGGCGGTGTCCGGCGTGAAGGGCGAGAACTCGATCAAATTATACGGCAGCGATCTCGTTGCGCTGACCGAGACCGCGAACAAGATCAAGGCGGTGCTGTCCACCGTCAAGGGCGTCACTGATCTGTCGGTGTTCACCTCGCTCGGCCAGCCGACCATCCAGATCGACATCGACCGCGCCCGCGCGGCGCGCTACGGCTTGGCGCCGGGCGACATCAATGCCGCGATCCGCGTCGCCATTGGAGGCGACAGCGCCGGCGATCTCTATGAACCCGGCAGCGACCGGCATTTTCCGATCATCGTTCGCCTTGCGCCGGAATTTCGCAAAAGCGCGGAGGCGATCCAGAATCTGCGGATCGGCGCGCAGGGTCCGAACGGCGTTACCCAGATTCCTCTGAGTGACGTGGCGACCATCAAGCTTGTTTCCGGCGCGGCCTATATCTATCGCGAACAACAGGAGCGGTATCTCCCCATCAAGTTTTCGGTGCGCGAGCGCGATCTCGGTAGCGCCATTCAGGAGGCGCAGGCAAAAGTCGCAGAACAGGTCCAGCTTCCCCTAGGCTCGCATGCTGAATGGGTCGGTGAGTTCGGCAATCTGCAGGATGCCATCAAGCGGCTGTCGATCGTGGTGCCGATCTCGCTGGCTTTGATTGGCGTGCTGCTGTGGTTCAATTTCGGGTCGGTGGTCGATACGCTTCTGGCCATGAGCGTGATCCCGATGGCGGTGTTCGGCGGCGTCATCGGCCTTTTGTTCAGCGGCATTCCATTCAGCGTCTCGGCGGCAATCGGCTTTATCGCCCTGTTCGGCATCGCCGTGATGGACGGCATCATTATCCTGTCGCAGTTCAACCAGCTGATCGACGAGGGCTATGAGAAAATGAAAGCAGTCCTTCGTACGGGTGAATTGCAATTGCGTCCCGTGCTGATGACGTGCGCCGTCGCGGGCATCGGCCTGTTGCCGGCGGCGATGTCGTCGGGCATCGGCTCGCAGGTGCAGAAGCCGCTGGCCGTGGTGGTGGTGACCGGCATGATGCTGGCGCCGCTGGTGATCCTGATCACGCTGCCGGTGCTGATCTCGTTCTTCTCACGCCGCGTTCGGTAGCGTGATCGTAGCGATGGTCCACACTTTAGTACATAACGGCAGGCAGC
>DASWQB010000456.1:0-9123 GCA_036398335.1 Afipia sp.
CACCGTGTACGATCCGTTCATTTATCGCTCGGCGGATCAGTTGAATTATGCCTGCTATCAGGATGCGCGCTTCCTGCTGGTGGCGACACCGTCGGGCATCACGCTGGCGCCCGAAGGCGGCGCGCATCAGTCGATCGGCACGCCGCTGATCGGCATGGCACAGGACGGGCTGTGCTCCTTCGAGCCTGCATTCAACGATGAACTTGCGGTGATGATGCGCTTCGGCTTCGATTACATGCAGCGAAGCGGCGAGGGCGACCCCGACGAGACGACGTGGCTGCGCGACCAGACCGGCGGCTCGATCTATTTGCGGCTTTCGACTCGCCCGCTGGAACAGCCAGTGCGCGCGATGACGCCGGAACTGGAGCGCGACATCGTCAATGGCGCGTACTGGCTGCGGCCACCGGGGCCGAATACATCAGTTGTGATTGCCTATCAGGGCGTGGTCGCGCCCGAGGCGATTGCGGCGGCGGGACTGCTGGCGGAAGATCGCCGCGAAGTTGCTTTGCTCGCGGTAACGTCAGCAGACCGATTGAATGCCGGCGCGCAGGCCGCCGAGCGCGCGCGCCAGCGCGGCAATCATGGGGCGAAAAGCCATGTCGAACGGCTGCTTGAAACCCTCGATCGCGATTGCGGTATCGTCACCGTGGTGGACAGCCATCCGTTGACGCTGTCGTGGCTCGGGAGCATCAACGGCCATCGCGTCAAGGCGCTCGGCGTCGAGCATTTCGGTCAGACCGGAACAATCGCCGATCTGTATCATCATCACGGCATCGACACGAATGCCATCATTCATGCGGCGCAGGCGGTGAGCACAGGCCGGCACGTGCGCTATCTGCGTGCGTTGCCGACGTAAAATCTTTTGTGATTTGTGCTTTAGGGCGGCGGCGGCTCAAAACCTAAACCTCGCCAGATTGCCCGATTTTCAGGTGAGGCGAGAAACTGCATCAGCGCCAGAGCCGATCCGGCATCCTTGTTCACAGCCGTGACGGCCGCGCCGTAAACGAGATTTATCTGAAGCGCATCGGGAAGCTCGCCGACCGGCGTCACGCCTTTCACGTGTATCACTTCGCTCGACGGATAGATTCCAAGCTCGGCGGTGCCATCCGCCACCATCGCCACGCCACCCTCCAGAGCGGGACGATAGATGACTTTCTTTTCCACGACGTCTGCGATCTCAAGTTGTGAAATCAGATTCGCCATGTGCGCGCCGCTTGGCGTGGATGTCGGCGTTGAATAGATCACCGATTTTGCTTTGAGGAGCGCGCCGCGGAACGCCTCGGGCGTCGAGATGTCCGGCTGCGGCGCATCCTTGCGCACGATCGCGACAAGCTTGAGCGCGCCGAAAGTCTCCCGCCCCTCGGCTCGCAATTTGCGCGCTTCGATCAGATTGTCGATCACGTCATTGGGCATGATGACGAGATCGGTGACTTCGCCGAACAGGATTTTCTGCCGCAAGGCGGAAATGAGCACGTAACTCACTTTAACATGATGACCGGTTCGTTTTTCGAATTCCGGGATCAGGATGCCAAGAGCCTCCTTGGGGGCGCCTCCGCTCATCACGGCGATTTCGGCGGCGCCGGCGGGAGGCGAAAATTGCACCAGAATGGCTGCGAGCAATAAGATTATGCGTTTCATGGGCTTGATTATGCCTCGGCCGACAATATCCGTCGATATCGCCTGTGCCGGAAAATTAGATAATTATCGATTGGATGACAGGGGTGCCCTGCAGCCAAATGGCGGTCAGAGTTCTGTTTTCTGCCCGCGAAACCTTCTATAGTCCCCTGCGTTAAGTCCTATCTCCCATCATTGCGGATGTATCCCCCATGACCTTCTCGCTCCCGAATTTGCCTTACGCTTACGATGCGCTCCAGCCTCATATGTCCAAGGAGACGCTTGAGTATCATCACGACAAGCACCATCAGGCCTACGTCACCAATGGAAACAACGCGATCAAGGGCACTGAATTCGAGGGTAAATCCCTTGAGGACATCGTGAAGGGCTCTTTTGGAAAAAATCCCGCGGTGTTCAACAATGCAGGTCAGCACTACAATCATCTGCATTTCTGGAACTGGCTGAAGCCAAATGGCGGCGGCGACAAGCTGCCGGGCAAGCTGGCCAAGAAGATTGATGAGGATCTCGGCGGCCTCGAGAAGTTCAAGACCGACTTTGCCGCCGCCGGCGTCGGCCAGTTCGGCTCGGGCTGGGCCTGGCTTTCTGTAAAGAACGGCAAGCTCGAAATCTCCAAGACCGCGAATGGCGAAAGCCCACTGGTGCATGGCGCGACACCGATCCTCGGCGTCGATGTGTGGGAACACTCCTATTACATCGACTATCGCAACCGCCGCCCGGACTATCTCAAGGCGTTCGTCGACCATTTGGTGAACTGGGAGTACGTCGAGCAGCTTTTCGAAAAGGCCTGAGACTGGCTTTTTTGCTTGGCCTTTGGGGAAGGGCGGCAGCGATGCCGCCCTTTTTGCATCTGCGTGGCGTGGGCATCCCTTGCCGCCTGCGGCGTCATGCGTCAAAACGCGCGGGCGATGATCGGAAGGGCATCATGAATTATCTGCTTGTGTTTTTCGGCGGTGGCCTCGGCTCGGTGCTGCGCTATTGGGTGAACGCCGTGTGCGGCCGCCTGTTCGGTACCGATTTTCCTTACGGCATCATGTTGATCAACATTACCGGCTCGACGGTAATGGGATTGGTCGCGGGCTATCTCGCCTTCAAGGGCGAAGTCGCGCAGCCTTGGCGTATTTTTCTCATGACCGGCATTCTCGGTGGTTACACCACCTTTTCGGCGTTCTCGCTGGATGCCGCGGTGCTGTATGAGCGCGGAGAAATTGGTCTTGCCGCACTCTACGTCATTGGCTCGGTGGCATTATCGATTGGCGGACTTTTTGCCGGGCTGGCGCTGGTTCGTCATTTTTCCTGAGCATTCCATATTTGGCCGCTTTGTGCAGCGCACTGGACGGTTGATATGTTATAATATAACATATTACATTGGCCGGGGGGCCGACACCTCTGCAAAAGGTCCCAATGACCGCCCACTCGCACCACCATCCACACGGCGACGTCCATCATCACGGCCATAGCCATAACCATGGGCCTGCTTCGCCCCATCCGACGCAGCGGATGGGCTGGTCGATCCTGCGGATGACGCTGGCCGCGCGGCTGGCCGGCGCGCTCGCGGTCAGCGCGGGCCTGTGGATCATCGTTCTTCTGGCGATGAGGTCGTGATGGCGGCGCAACTCACATTCCGCGACGTAACGCTGGGCTACGACCGCCACCCGGCCGTGCATCATCTCAGCGGCGAGATCGCCCAGGGCGCGCTGCTGGCCGTGGTCGGCCCCAACGGTGCGGGCAAGTCCACGCTGTTTCGCGGCATTGTCGGCATTCTCAAGCCGCTGTCGGGCACGATCGACCGGGCAGGTCTCGATACCCGCGACATCGCCTATCTGCCTCAAACAGCCGACATCGACCGCACGTTCCCGATTTCGGTGTTCGATTTCGTCGGCACAGGACTCTGGCGGAAGACCGGATTTTTCGGCGGTCTCCGCAATGCTGACCGGATGCATATCGCGGGGGCGCTCGCGTCTGTCGGCCTGAATGGGTTCGAAAGCCGGTCCATCGGGACACTGTCGGGCGGGCAGATGCAGCGCATGCTGTTCGCGCGGGTGCTATTGCAGGATGCGCGGGTGATCGTGCTGGACGAGCCTTTCAACGCCATCGACGCAAAGACCAGCGACGATCTCATTGCGCTGGTGCGGCAATGGCACGTCGAAAAGCGCACCGTGTTGGCTGCGCTGCACGACATGGATTCGGTGCGCGCGAATTTTCCGGAAACGTTGCTTCTCGCTCGCACGCCAATGGCATGGGGGAAGACGGAAGAGGTTCTCACCACGGACAATCTTCTGGCCGCAAGGCGCATGTGCGAGGCGTTCGACGAGGGTGCCGCGCCATGCCGTGCAGAAACGTCCTCTCGGGCTGCGTGATCCGTCATGATTTTCGACACACTGATCGCACCGTTTGCGGATTTCGAATTCATGCGCCGCGCGCTGGCGGGCGTGATCGCGCTGGCGCTTGGCGGCGCGCCGATTGGCGTGTTTCTGATGTTGCGGCGGATGAGTCTGGTCGGCGATGCGATGGCGCATGCGATCCTGCCCGGCGCCGCCATTGGATTTCTGATTTCGGGACTTAATCTTTTTGCGATGACATTCGGCGGATTGATTGCCGGTTTCACGGTGGCGATTCTGGCCGGAGTGATTTCGCGCGCCACCGAGATCAAGGAAGACGCATCGCTGGCGACTTTCTATCTGGTCTCGTTGGCGCTCGGCGTGACCATCGTGTCCATTCGCGGCACCAATATCGACCTGCTGCACGTGCTGTTCGGCAACATTCTGGCGATGGACGATCCGACGCTGCTCGTGATCGCGTTCAACGCCACGATCACGCTTATTCTCCTCGCGATCATCTATCGCCCGCTGGTGATCGAGTGCGTCGATCCGCTGTTCCTGCGCACGGTCAGCCGCGCCGGTGCGCCCGCGCACCTGACGTTTCTTGCACTCGTCGTCGTCAATCTGGTCAACGGCTTTCAGGCGCTCGGCACATTGCTGGCGGTGGGTCTGATGATTCTTCCCGCCGGTATTGCGAAGTTCTGGTCGCGCGATGTCACGGGCATGATCGGCATTGCGGTGATCGCCGCCGCATTGTCCGGGTATCTTGGTCTTGTACTGTCATTCCAGACAAAAGTCCCGTCCGGCCCCGCGATTATTCTCGTGGCGTCCGGTTTTTACATCCTGTCGGTGCTGTTCGGGCCTGTGGGTGGCTTGGTGCGGCAGATGTTTCCGGGGCGTCATCTCGAAGCGTAAGGATAATCGGATGCTGCGTGGTTTGTTCGCCTGTCTTATCGGCTTTTCGGCGCTGATGTCTCCGGCGCATGCACAGCAGGACAAGATCAACGTGGTCGCGACGTTCTCGATTCTCGGCGATTTCGTAAAGAATGTCGGCGGAGATCGGGTAAATGTCACGACGCTGGTCGGACCGAACAGCGATACGCACGTCTATACGCCCGCGCCTGTTGATGCGCAGAAGATCGCCAATGCGCGGATCGTGATCGTCAATGGTCTTGGGCTGGAAGGCTGGCTGCCGCGTCTTATTCAATCTTCCGGCGGCAAGGCGGCCATGATTGTCGCGACCAAGGGCATCGCTGCTCGCAAAATCGAGGGCGGTGAGAGTCCGGCGCAGGAGCGGAGCGGTGAGGCCGATCCGCATGCCTGGCAGGCCGTGCCCAACGCGAAAATCTATGTTGCAAACATCCGCGATGCGTTGATCGCGGCGGACCCTGCCGGCGCCGAAGTCTATCGCGTCAATGCGCAAGCCTATCTTGCCAAACTCGACGCGCTGGACCGCGAAGTGCGGGACATGGTGGCTAAAATCCCGCCCGGCGGCCGCCATGTGATCTCGACCCACGACGCTTTCGGGTATTTTGCTGCCATTTACGGGGTCACGTTTATTGCCCCGCAGGGCGTCTCCACCGAAGCGGAGCCTAGCGCACGGGATATCGCGTCCATCATTACACAGGTCAAAAAGCAGAAAATTCCGGCCGTTTTTCTCGAAAATATCAGCGACCCGCGGATGATGCAGCGGATCGCCGCCGAGACCGGGGCCAGGATCGGCGGGACGCTGTATTCGGACAGTTTGACCGAGGAAAACGGGGATGCCCCCACTTACATTGACATGGTCCGGCACAATATAAAGGCTCTGACCAGCGCGCTGTCTGGCTAGGCGGGGCCACCCGCCGCCGGGCGCGTAGGGCATGATCCGGAAAAGCGATACCGGCTTTTCGAAGGGGCCATGCTCGAACTAAAGTGCCCGGAGTGCCAATGTCCGAATCTTCCGCCAATAAAATCCCCGTCACCGTGCTGACCGGCTATCTCGGCGCCGGCAAGACGACCCTTCTCAACCGCATTTTGTCGGAAAATCACGGCAAGAAATACGCGGTGATCGTCAATGAATTCGGCGAGATCGGCATCGACAACGACCTGATTGTCGGTGCTGACGAGGAAGTATTCGAGATGAACAATGGCTGCATCTGCTGCACCGTGCGCGGCGATCTGGTGCGGATCATCGACGGCCTCATGAAACGCAAGGGCAAGTTCGACGCCATCATTGTCGAGACCACTGGCCTCGCTGATCCCGCGCCGGTGGCGCAGACTTTTTTCGTGGACGACGACGTGCGTGAAAAGACCATGCTCGATGCCGTGGTGACGGTGGCGGATGCCAAATGGCTGAGCGAGCGCCTCAAGGATGCGCCGGAAGCCAAGAACCAGATCGCTTTCGCCGACGTGATCGTGCTGAACAAGACCGATCTGGTCAGCAAAGCCGAACTGGATGAAGTGGAGGCGCGGATTCGCGGCATCAATCCTTATGCCGCGCTCCACCGCACCGAACGCGCGCAGGTGAAATTGTCCGATGTGCTGGAACGCGGCGCATTTGATCTTGGCCGCATTCTGGAGATCGAACCGGATTTTCTCGGCGATGGCGGTCATGATCACGAACATCATCATGACCATCACGGCCACGATCATCATCACCATGGTCACGATCATGGCCACGGCCTGAAGCACTATCACGATGAGGACATGCAGTCGCTGTCGCTGCGCACCGACAGACCGGTCGACCCGACCAAATTCATGCCCTGGCTTCAGGATCTTGTCGCCAAGGACGGCCAGAAGATTTTGCGCTCGAAAGGCATCCTCGCCTTCAAGGACGACGACGACCGCTATGTTTTCCAGGGCGTCCATATGATGCTGGAAGGCGATCATCAGCGCAAATGGAAGGACGGCGAAGCGCGCGAAAGCCGCCTGGTGTTCATCGGCCGCGAATTGCCGGAACAGGCGATCCGCGACGGCTTTGCGAAGACCATCGCCGCGTGATGAAAGAGTTCAATCCCGCTCCGGACGCGGCGTCCATCGTCTCCGTCACCGATCGCGTCCGCAATGTTGAATTGAAGACGCCGGCGGCGTTCGTGCATTTTCTCGGCGATACCGCTGCTTTCGTCGGGGCTGAAGAGCACGCCCTGTTGGTGGATTCCGAAGGCGCGTGGACGCAGCTCGGCGTGCATGATGGCGGCATTTTGTGTACAGCGTCGGACGGCAGGCGCCTCATTAGCGGCGGCGACGATGGCAAGGTTGTTGCCGTCAACATCAAGGGCGAGGTCGAGACGCTTGCTACCGATACGAAACGGCGCTGGATCGATAATGTCGCCATTCATGCCGATGGCACGGTGGCGTGGTCGGCGGGTAAAACCGCGTTTGTGAAAGCGCCGAAGGGCGACGAGAAATCATTCGAGGTGCCATCGACCGTCGGCGGGCTTGCCTTCGCGCCGAAAGGACTGCGGCTTGCCATCGCACACTACAATGGCGTGACGCTTTGGTTTCCCAACATGGCGGCGAAGCCTGAGGTCATGGAATGGAAGGGTTCGCATCTCGGCGTCACTTTCAGCTCGGACAACCGGTTTCTCGTTACCTCGATGCATGAACCCGCGCTGCACGGCTGGCGGCTGGCGGACGCCAAGCACATGCGCATGACCGGCTATCCGGCGCGGGTGCGCTCGATGTCCTGGAGCGCGGGTGGAAAATTTCTTGCCACGTCGGGCTCGGATAGCGTGATCCTTTGGCCCTTCGGCAGCAAGGACGGTCCGATGGGCAAGCAGCCCGAAATGCTCGCGCCGCTGCAAGCCAAGGTGACGGCGGTTGCGTGTCACCCCAAGGATGACATTTTCGCCGCCGGTTATAGCGACGGCACCGTTTTGATGGTGCGGATTCAGGACGGCGCGGAAATTCTCGTGCGCCGCAATGAGGGTCAGCCGGTATCGGCGCTGGCCTGGAATGCCAAGGGCAACCTGCTTGCCTTCGCCGTCGAAGACGGCGATGCCGGACTGCTTCCGCTCTAGTGTCCCGATTCTGAAGTTCGTACGAACTTTGCAGCGCGCTTTCATACGAACTTCGGATCAAAGGGACGCCAGCAATATGGTTCTGGTGTGGTTTTGGTTCGCAAACCCGAAAAACAGTATGCAGCGGCGACAATTCGGATTTGCGAACCACCACGCTAGCGCGTAGATCACAGCATGCGCTTCCTGACCACCTTTCAGACCCTCGATTTTCTCGACACGCTGCTCAGCCTCTCGGCTGCGTTCGTGCTTGGCACTCTGATTGGTGCCGAGCGGCAATACCGCCTTCGCAATGCGGGGCTGCGGACCAACGTACTGGTCGCGGTTGCGGCGGCGGCTTTCGTTGACCTCGGAATGCATATCGGAGGGACCGATGGCGCGGTGCGCGTCATCGCCTATGTGGTTTCGGGCATCGGCTTTCTCGGCGCCGGCGTCATCATGAAAGACGGCGCCAATGTCAGCGGGCTGAACACCGCCGCGACGCTATGGGGATCTGCGGCGGTTGGATGTTGCGCGGGCGCGGACCTGATCGCGCAGGCGGTGGCGCTGACGATCTTTATCCTCGCCGGCAACACGCTGCTGCGGCCGTTGGTCAACGCGATCAATCGCAGTCCGCTCGATGAGCGTACGACCGAGGCGACTTACGAATTCATGCTCACGGCGGACGCTGGTTCGATGGACGCGCTGCGCGAGATTCTCGTCGAACGGCTGGAAGCCGCTCATTATCCGGTCGGAGATGTCGTGACCGTCAACCGTGCCGATGGCGCGGTGGAGATTGTCGCGACATTGGTCGGCACCGCCGCCGAAGCCAAGGAGCTTGATGCTGTCGCAGCCGATCTGGCGGCGCGGCCGGGCGTTCGTCATGCCACGTGGGACGTCACCACCGGTGGGGTCGCCAAGGATTGATCGCCAGCCTGGCGGTCGGTATGCCGAGCGTTCACCATAAATCCTTCAGTCCTCCCACCCATGGAACCTTGGCCAGCGTACTTCGTTGTTTGTGCAGCGGAGTTTGCCATGACACCAAACCAAAAGAAGAACGCGGCAAGGCTGGACTATTTTCTGGCCGGTACGATGGTCACGATGGGCCTGCTTGTGGCGGGTTTGTCTCTAACCCAGCTTCCTTCGCGCAACGCGCAAACGGCGCAGGCGACTCAGCCGGCGCCCGCCACGCC
>DASWQB010000457.1:0-3560 GCA_036398335.1 Afipia sp.
CATTTTCTTCGGTGCCTCGGTGCTTCTTGGCGCCTGCGCCGTCCTTGCGCCCGCATCCGCGCAAACACTGAAGGCAGTTCAGGATCGCGGTATCCTGTCCTGCGGGGTCAGCCAGGGGCTGCCGGGCTTTTCGACGCCGGATGACAAGGGCAACTGGGTCGGCCTCGACGTCGATGTTTGCCGCGCGATCGCCGCGGCGGTGCTGAACGACCCGACAAAGGTCAAGTTCGTGCCGCTATCGGCCAAGGACCGTTTTACCGCGCTGCAATCGGGCGAAATCGATGTGCTCTCGCGCAACACCACCTGGACCACCTCGCGCGATTCTTCGCTTGGATTGAATTTCACGGGCGTCACTTATTATGACGGGCAAGGTTTTCTGGTTCGCAAGGCGCTGAAAGTGAATTCGGCGCTCGAATTGAACAGCGCCTCGGTCTGCGTGCAGACCGGAACCACCAACGAACAAAATCTTGCCGACTACTTCAAGACCAATAACATGAAGTACGAAGTGATCGCCTTCTCGACCGCCGATGAGACGATGAAGGCCTACGAATCCGGCCGCTGCGACGCCTTCACTGCTGACGTCTCGCAGCTTTACGCCGAACGTCTGAAACTGAGCGTACCCGACGATCATGCCGTGCTTCCCGAGGTGATCTCGAAGGAACCGCTTGGCCCCGTGGTGCGTCACGGCGACGATCAGTGGTTCGATATCGTGAAATGGACGTTGTTCGCGATGATCAATGCCGAGGAGCTGGCGATCACCCAGAAGAACGTCGCGGAGATGGCGAAATCGGACCGGCCTGAACTCAAGCGCGTGTTCGGCACCGACGGCAGTATCGGCGAACAGCTCGGCCTCACCAAGGACTGGGTCAAGCGCATCGTGTCGGCTGTCGGCAATTACGGCGAATCTTTCGATCGCAATGTGGGTGCCGGATCGAAGCTCGGCATCTCGCGTGGCCTCAACAAGCTCTGGAATCAGGGCGGCATCCAGTACGCGCCGCCGATCCGCTGACGCGCGGCTGGTTGAGTAATGCCCATCGAACCGCGAAAGCCACCGCTTCAGATCGCCGCGCGATTGCGCCGCGCGCTGGGTGGCGGGGCGGGGTGGAGCGGTGTCGCTCTTCAGCTTGCCTTCGCTGCGCTGCTGATATGGATCGGCTATGAGATCGTCGCCAATGCCCGCGCCAATCTCCAGGCCCAGCGCATTGCCTCCGGGTTCGGCTTCCTGTCGAACACCGCGGGCTTTGCGGTCAGCCAGTCGCTGATCCCGTATTCGGAAAGCGACACCTACGCACGCGTCTTCGTTGTGGGTTTATTGAATACGTTGCTGGTTGCGCTCATCGGTATTGTCGCATCCACCATCATCGGTTTCGCGGTGGGGCTTGGACGGCTGTCGCCGAACTGGCTGCTCGCGCGGGTTTCGGGTGGTTATGTGGAGGTGGTTCGCAACCTGCCGCTGCTGTTTCATATTCTGTTCTGGTATCTTGCCGTGCTGGCGACGCTGCCGAACCCGCGCCAGAGCGTTTCGCTGTTCGGCGCGTTTTTCCTGAGTAACCGGGGCCTCGTTGTGCCGAGGGCGGTATTGGAGAATTCGGCCGGCGCTTTTGGTGTCGCCATCCTGATCGCAATTGCCGCCTCGCTCGTGATGCGCGCCTATGCCAGACATCGGCTGTTCAGCCGCGGCGAAAGGCTGACGATCTGGCCGTTTGTGGTCGCGATGCTGATCGGCCTGCCGCTGCTCAGTGCACTGATGTTCGGCGCACCAATGCATTTCGAAATTCCTGAATTGAAAGGGTTCAATTTTTCCGGAGGCTCGCGCATCGTTCCCGAATTCGTCGCGCTGACGTTGTCGCTGTCGATCTACACGGCGGCCTTCATCGCCGAGGTCGTCCGCGCCGGCGTGCAATCGGTGCCGAAGGGACAGATGGAAGCGGGGGCCTCGCTGGGGCTGCCGCGCGCCACGATCCTGCGTCTCATCGTGGTGCCGCAGGCGATGCGCGTGATCCTGCCGCCGCTGACCAACCAGTATCTTAACCTGACGAAGAATTCATCGCTGGCGGTCGCGATAGGCTATCCCGATCTGTTTTCGGTATTTGCCGGCACCGCGCTGAGCCAGACAGGGCAGGCGGTGGAGATCATCGCCATCACCATGGGCGTGTATCTCCTGATCTCGCTGGTCACCAGCGCCGCGATGGGCTTTTACAGTTGGCGCATCAGCCGGAGCATGGCCGCATGAGCGGTGAGACGCAAAGCTTTGTTCGCACCACATTGGTGCCGCAGCGTCGGCCGCCGGTTGTCGTCACCGGCGTGATCGGATTCTTGCGCGAACGGCTGTTCAACTCGCCATTCAACATCGCGCTGACATTTGCCAGCGCGCTGCTGCTTTGGTTCACCATTATTCCAGCGGTGAAATTCCTGGCTATCGACGCGGTGTGGCACGGCACCGACCGCACCGCATGTCTGGAAGCCAATGCCGGTCACCCGGTCGGCGCGTGCTGGCCCTTCGTGCAGGCCAAGTTCGGGCAGTTCATCTACGGCTTTTATCCGCAGGATCAGCGCTGGCGTGCCAACCTGACATTTGCGCTGGGTGCGTTGTTGCTGTTGCCGCTGCTGATCCCGCGCGCCCCGGCGAAAAGCTTGAACGCCGGATTGTTTTTTGCGGCGTTCCCCTTTGTCGCTTTTTTTCTGCTGCACGGCGGCGGGCTGAATGGCTTTGCCATCCATTGGCTCGCCGATCTTGGCGGCAGTCTGGCCGAGAGTTTTCGCGAGGCGGGCGAGCGCCTGAATTTTTCCGGCGAGGCGATGGCCGACGGTCTTTTCGGCAAACCAGTCGCGCTGATCGGCAAGCTGCTGGTCAGTATCGGCGGCGCAGCGTCGATGATCGTGTCGCCCTTCGCCTGGCTACGCGACGCGGTCGACGCCTCAGCCAGTCCGCTCTGGGTGGATTTCGCTTTCACCGCGCTCATCGTCTCGCTCATAGCTTTCGTGCTGAGCGGCGGCCTGCGAAATGGCTGGCGCGCATTGTTGACAAGCCTTGCAATCTTTGCCGGCATCGCAGCGGTTATTCTGGCGATGGGCCTGGATCGCGGCGGCTTGCCGATTGTCGATACACGGCAATGGGGCGGCCTTCTGGTCACGCTTGTGGTTTCGGTCACCGGGATCGTCGCATCGATGGCGGTCGGCATCGCGCTGGCACTGGGACGGCGCTCGACCATTCCGCTGATCCGACTATTTTCAATCGCCTTCATCGAGTTCTGGCGCGGCGTGCCGTTGATCACGGTTCTGTTTTTCGCAACCTATATGCTGCCGCTGTTCCTGCCGGGCGATTTCACCATAGATGGACTGGTGCGCGTGCTGGTCGGCATCGCGTTGTTCGCTGGAGCCTATAACGCCGAGGTCATTCGCGGCGGATTGCAGGGTGTGCCGCGCGGGCAGGCGGAGGCAGCCAGCGCGCTCGGCCTGTCTTATCTGAAAACGACCGGCCTCATCGTGATGCCGCAAGCGCTGCGCAATGTCATCCCCGGCCTCGTCAACAGCTTCATCGCTCTGTTCAAGGACACCAC
>DASWQB010000458.1:0-9015 GCA_036398335.1 Afipia sp.
ATTGGTGAGCGCGGAGGGACTCGAACCCTCGACCCCATGATTAAAAGTCACGTGCTCTACCGCCTGAGCTACGCGCTCACTCGTCGCGGTGTGTAGGGGTCACGTCCAGTGGGGTCAAGCCTGCGCGACGCGTAACTGACAGTTCGAAGCCGCCTTCAACCGCTTATTTTGCAAGCCCGTTCAATCCGCTAACTGACCCCAGCGAAGCCCACCACCGGTTATTGACAAAAGAACAAATAAAGAACATCGTTGACTGAGGAACACACCACATCTCAGCGCGAAAGGACGCTCGCATGGCCGACATCACCTATTACGTCGCCCTGCCCTTTACCGAAGACGAGACGGGCGATCCCGCCGCCGGTCACGCGGAGGAGTTTCAAAGCCCGAACACTGCGATCCGCCGCGCGGAGGCGCTCGCGCGCCTGCCTGAAAATATTGGCGCAGTGGCTTTCAGCCGTTCCGGAGACCCGATGGTCGGCGAGTTCAAGGATGCCGTGTTGTTGCGATCATTCGGCCAGGTGCCGAGCGATACCAGTACGCTCTGAGCGATGTCTGAAAACGACCTTTTTCAGCGGCAGGGAGCCGCTCGCTTTTACTGCCGGCGGAAACCCAGACGAAACGCTCCCCAATGCCGCCCACATACGACAATAGGCGATGACAGGTCCTTCATCAGGACGAAGTTTCCACCGCCCATGTCGCGGCGATAGGTCTGCATCAGGAACGGACGTGTGCTGGCCGCGACCTTCTCCACCGCCCGATCCTTGAACAGGCGACGGTTGCGGCAATGCGCGGCGTTCCAGACAGGATCTGGCCCCTGCGGATGACGATAATCCGGATTATGGGTCGGCAAGTATCCATCCTTCGCCCACGCCACGCAGAAGGCGATACGCGGATCGATTGCCTGCACCGGATCCTGGATCGGCGGCAAAACACGGTCGGTGAACTCAACGTAATCCGTAAGATATTGTTTTGGATCGGTTCCGGGAATTTCGCGATAGGTGCGGTCGAACAACTGCTGCTCGGTGATATCACCGCGCACAATTGCCTCCTCGAACGTCTGAGCAATCCTGTTCGCCGTTACGACCACCGCGTCGATTAAAGGCGTGTCTGTTGTCGCAACACCACTTTCCGCAATGGTCTTGATCAGCGATTCCGACACACCAAGCAGGCCTTCGACGCGGTCATCGGCGCGCTTCAAGTCCGTGGAAGACAAGTCAACGCCCATGGCGAGCTCGCCGAGTTCGGAAAGTACAACATCGCACTGGCTGAGATTGCTGGCCGCGGCATCGGCAATCGCATCGATGTCGCGTCCGACGGAGCCGAAGCCCTCATGCACGCGATCGATCACACTTTGAATCTGCCCCGCCCCCTCACCTGCATGCCTTGCGTAAAGCGTCGCCGTGCCGCTGTCGCCGATCAGATGGCCGATCTCGCCGTCAAGATCGCGAACGGTCTCACTGATTTGTTGTGTTGCCTGCCGTGTCGCCTCGGCAAGGCTTTTCACTTCGCTGGCGACGATCGCAAAACCTCGTCCGGCGCTGCCGGCACGCGCAGCTTCAATCGTGGCGTTGAGGGCGAGCAGATTGGTCTGCTTGGCGATACCCTCGATGGTGCCGGACACCTTGCCAACCTGAGACAACACCTCGCTGATCGATCCGAGACGCTGCTCGATGCGGGTGACAGCCGACACCAGTTCAGAAATGTGCTGCACAGCCGTCGTCACCACGGCCTTGGACTCGCTGATCTCCACAGCGGCGTTCGACGTTACCGCCTGCACAGCCCTGGCGGCACCATCGATGTTGCGGTTGGCTGCGACCATGATATCCGCGGTCTTTTGCAAATGGCCGAACTGGCTGGATTGACGCGAAACGCGGTCGGCGACATCGTGCAAATTGCCCAGCACATCGGCGAGTTCGACACCAAGACTGCCGATCCCATTGCCGAGCTCATCGACCAGCCGCTCACGGCCAAGCTCGACCATGCGCTCATCGGAAATGCGGTCTTGGGGAAACAATTGCTGCGGATGCGTCATGCCGGGACCATTCTGGACGGACGCCGGACTATTCGAATCCGGTCGAATGGACGGCAGGTTAGTCAAAATTGGTAAATATCTACTTGGTTTTGGGCTGTCTAAGGCATACGGCCCACACCGCGACGGGCACTTCGCCACCGCCAGTTCAATTCTGTGCTCTTTGAACGGCATGATCCCGTCCGAAAACCGGTTTTCACTTTTAGGATCATTGCGAGGACCGGCGGTCTTCCTGCTCCTTGATTCAGCCTCGCTTAGCTCGCGTTTGGGCGTGGCGATATCGCCATCGTCCAGCACATCCACATCGAACGGCGCGTCTGTCGCGGGGTCGGCGGCGGCGTTTGCCGGTGCTGGCTGCTTTTGGGTTTCCGTTTCATCGATCTTTGTCGCGTCCCGCTATCTAACTGACTTGGTTATTCCAGCGTTTTGCCTGCGGCCTTGCGCAGCGCCGCGTTGATCCGATCCTGCCAGCCCGGCCCGCCTTCCTGAAAATGTTCGAGCACATCCTGATCGATGCGCAGCGATACCAGTTCCTTCACACCGGGCAACGCTGCTGGTGTTTTCGGAGCCGGTGGCGCGGTCTTGGCGGTCAACGATTTGAACGCGGCTTCCGCCTCGGTCTTTGCATCGCTCAAAGTGCGCGGGCGGCGCGGCGGCTGTGACATCGGATCAGATTCCTTCAAACAGAGCGGTCGACAGATAACGTTCGGCGAAGGACGGCACGACGGCGAGAATGACCTTGCCTGCATTCTCGGGCCGCTTTCCAAGCTCAAGCGCGGCGGCAATCGCTGCGCCGGAGGAAATGCCGCCGGGAATGCCCTCGTTACGCGCAAATGCGCGCGACGTCTCGAGCGCGGTGGCGCTGTTGATCTTGACGACCTCGTCAATCACCGAGCGGTCGAGAATATCTGGCACAAAACCGGCGCCAATCCCCTGAATTTTGTGCGGCGAATGCTGGCCGCCGGACAGCACCGGACTCTCTTCCGGCTCGACCGCGACCACGCGCAGCGATGGCTTGCGGGGTTTAAGCACCTGACCGACGCCGGTGATGGTGCCTCCCGTGCCGACGCCCGCGACAAAAATGTCGAGATTTCCGTTCGTGTCGTTCCAGATTTCCTCGGCCGTCGTACGGCGGTGGATTTCGGGATTGGCGAGATTCTTGAACTGCTGCGGCATCACCGAATTCGGCGTGGTACGCAACAATTCCTCGGCGGTGGCGATCGCGCCCTTCATGCCCTGACCGGCCGGGGTGAGCACGATTTCCGCGCCGAGAAACGCCAGCATTTTGCGTCGCTCGATCGACATCGATTCCGGCATCACGAGTTTCAGACGGTAGCCGCGCGAGGCCGCAACGAACGCCAGCGCGATGCCGGTGTTGCCCGAAGTCGGCTCGATCAGCACGGTATCCTTGTTGATATGGCCGGCTTTCTCCATTGCAACAATCATTGCCGCGCCGATGCGATCCTTCACGCTCGCAGCAGGATTGAAATATTCAAGCTTGGCTAAAATTGTCGCGTTCACGCCGCGCTGTTTTGGCAGGCGATTGAGCCGCACAATCGGCGTGTCGCCAAATGCGTCCACGATGCTGTCATAGATGCGGCCGCGTCCGGGGTGATGTGGCGTATCGTCGGTTGGGGACATGGCCTTCTCCAAATGCAAAAGCGATGAAAACAAAGCGGCTTATGGATTAAGTCGTCGCGGGGCTGCTGTGCAAGAGGCAAACCGGCGCCACAATACCATTGCAGCGCAAAAACTATCATATCTCTAAAGGAACGCATTTGTGTTGCGACTCCGTCAGACTTCCAGGTGTAAGGTGTCTGCAAGTCAGGCCAACCCGAGGGAGGTCACGATGCCAGCACTTGCTGAAATCCAGTCGACCGTACCGCACCGTGCGCAGTTTATGTCGCCGCGCACGTCCAATCGTCTGGTTTGTTCAATCTGCGCGGATACCATGGTTGCAGCGGAAGCTTCGTCCCTGTCCGACGATGTCATCAGTTATCTGTGGACCTGCGACACCTGCGGCCACGGCTTCGTCACCAAACACGATATCAAGACGGGCGGGCGCCTCTAGGCGCACGCCATTCTTCGTATGTCTGACGATCAGCGCGGCAAAAGGTCGCCTGCGGCCCAGCCTGCGCGCGTTTGCTCACGGAACGACGCGAAGGTGCCGGACGCGACAGCTTCCCGAATGCCACTCATCAAACTTTGAAAATAGGCGATGTTGATTTCAGACAGCAGCATCGCGCCAAGCGCTTCGCCTGCCTTCACCAGATGATGCAAATAAGCGCGCGAATAATCGCGTGCGGCAGGCCATGAACTTTCTTCATCCAGCGGACGCGGATCGTCGGCATGGCGTGCATTGCGTAGATTGACAATGCCGCGCCGCGTGAAGGCATGTCCGTGGCGGCCATTGCGCGTCGGCAGCACGCAGTCGAACATGTCGATACCGCGCGCGACTGCCTCCAGAATATCGTCCGGCGTGCCGACGCCCATCAGATAGCGTGGACGATCTTGCGGCAGCAGCGGCGCGACCTCCTCGATCATCGCCAACATCACCTCCTGCGGCTCGCCGACAGCAAGACCGCCGATCGCGTATCCATGAAAGCCGAGATCGACCAGCGCCCGCGCGCTGTCGCGGCGCAGTTCCGGCACGTCGCCGCCCTGCTCGATGCCGAACAGCATGTAACCGTCCGGCGCATCCTCGAACGCGCGCAGGCTTCGCTCCGCCCAGCGGATCGACAATTGCATCGCGCGGTCGATCTCCTCCCGCGAGGCAGGCAGGCGAACGCATTCGTCCAGTTGCATCGCGATGTCCGATACGAACAAACGCTGCACCTCAATGGCGCGCTCAGGCGTCAGATCAAGGCTCGCGCCGTCGATATGCGAGCGGAACGTGACGCCCTGCTCCGTCACCTTGCGAAGCTGCGCCAGCGACATCACCTGAAAGCCACCGGAATCAGTCAGCATAGGACCGTTCCATGTCGTGAATTTTTGCAACCCGCCAAGCCGTGCGATGCGCTCCGCGCCTGGGCGCAGCATCAAATGATAAGTATTGCCGAGCACGATATCCGCGCCGGTGTCGCGAATGTCGCGCCAGTGGATTCCCTTCATCGCGCCAGCCGTACCGACCGGCATGAACGCAGGGGTTCGCACGACGCCGTGCGGCGTCATCAGCGTGCCGAGGCGCGCGTGCCCATCCTGCTTTAGAAGCGTGAAGTGATTGGCGAGTGTCATGATGCTGTTGTGCCGGAGGTTTCCGCGCGAAACAACAGGCAGGCGTCGCCATAGGAGTAAAACCGATAAGCGCTCGCGATCGCATGGGCATAGGCCGCCTGCATCGTGTCCAGCCCGCAGAGTGCCGACACCAGCATGAACAGAGTCGAACGCGGCAGATGAAAATTCGTCACCATGATATCCACGGCGCGGAAGCGATAGCCGGGCGAGATGAAAATCGCCGTCTCACCGTCAAATGCGTGCAGCGCGCCATCTTCATGGGCTGCGCTTTCGAGAAGCCGCAGCGAAGTGGAGCCGACTGCGACGACGCGTCCGCCGTCTGCGCGTGCGGTGTTAAGCGCGTCGGCCGTCGCCTGCGATACCGCACCCCATTCGCCGTGCATGCGATGATCTTCGATCTCGTCCGCCTTCACCGGCAGAAACGTGCCGGCACCGACATGCAGTGTGACGCGATGCAAGCCAATGCCTCGCGCCTTGAGCGCCTCTTCCAGCGCCGGCGTGAAATGAAGACCTGCGGTCGGAGCGGCGACCGCGCCTTCATTGGCCGCAAACATGGTCTGATAGTCGGCGCTGTCGCGCTCGTCAGGTGCACGCTTCGAGGCGATGTAAGGCGGCAGCGGCGGCGCGCCGAGATCCGCAATCGCCTGATCCAGCACGGGGCCGTGAAAGGCGAAGGCCAGCGTAACTTCACCAGCTTCACCCTTGGCCTCGACCTGCGCGTCGAGATTGCCGAGCAGGCAGACGCGGCCTTCATTGCCGAAGCGAACCGTATCGCCGACGGCGAGCTTGCGCGCCGGTTTCACCAGAGCCTGCCAGCGTGAGCCATCGAGGCGCTTGATCAGCGTGGCATCGATCTTCGGTTCGGTTGCTCCACCAAGACGGCGGCCGCTGAGTTGAGCGGCTATAACCTTGGTGTCGTTGACGACGATCTGATCCCCCGGTCTCAGGAATTCCGGCAGATCGCGCACCACGCGATCCAGCAATGGTTCTCCGGGACGCACAACAAGCAGACGGGCAGCATCGCGCGGACTTGCGGGGCGAAGCGCGATGTTGTCCGCGGGCAGTTCAAAATCAAAAAGATCGGTGCGCATAATCAAATCAGTTTCGCAATAGAAGTGCCCCGGACGCGGTGCGGCATGAAATGCCGCGTCGCAGAGCCGGGGCCATTCAAAACTCGGCAATTCGAATGGTCCCGGTTCTGCGAAGCAGCGTTGCACACTGCATCGCGCCCGGGACAAGACACTATCGCTTTACGCCGCGTCAGAGGCTATATGCGCCTTGACGATCTTGTCGGGGTTTTTCACGGGCTCGCCGCGCTTGATCTTGTCGACGTTCTCCATGCCCTCAGTCACCTTGCCCCACACCGTGTATTGCTTGTTGAGGAACGGAGCGTCGTCGAAGCAGATGAAAAACTGGCTGTCGCCGGAATCGGGCGACGCCGCACGCGCCATCGACGCTGTGCCGCGCACATGCGGCTCCGCGTTGAACTCAGCCTTCAGCTTCTGACCGGAGCCGCCGGTGCCGGTCCCCTGCGGACAACCGGTCTGCGCCATGAAGCCGTCGATCACGCGGTGAAAGACTATGCCGTCATAGAAGCCCTCACGCACCAGTTCCTTGATGCGCGCGACATGTCCGGGCGCGAGGTCGGGACGCATCTCGATCTTCACTTCGCCTTGGGTGGTTTCCAGAACCAGGGTGTTGTCGTTATCAGCCATGATGTTTTTCTTTCTCGAATTGAACGCAGATTACTTGATGTCGGAGGCGACTTGAACGCTGACCATCTTGTCAGGATTGATCACAGGTTCGCCGCGCTTGATCTTGTCGACGACATCCATGCCGGACACAACCTGACCGATCACCGTGTACTTGTTATTCAGTGAAGGATATTCGCTGAGCATGATGAAGAATTGCGAATTCGCCGAATTCGGATCGCCCGCCCGCGCCATGCCGACAATGCCGCGCGTAAAGGGCACGCTTGAGAACTCGGCCTGAAGGTTGGGATATTTGGAACCGCCGGTGCCGTCGAAGCGCTGACCATCGCCGGTCTGCGCCATGAAGCCCTCGATCACGCGGTGAAACGGCACGTTGTTATAATAGCCATCGCGCGCGAGCTGCTTGATGCGCGCGACATGCTGGGGCGCAAGATCAGGCCGCAGCTTGATGACGACACGGCCCTTGGTGGTGTCGATGACGATGGCATTGGATTTGTCGAGGCCAGCGGGCAACGCCTGCGACAGCGCGGGCGTGGCGAACGCAATGGCCGCGAGAACAGCGAGAATCCTGAACATGAAAACTCCGGTTTTGAGGAAGGATGAGATCGGATGTGGGTTTGAGCGCGGCATGGCGCAAGCGGCACCCGCCGTACCGGTTTATGACGATCCGGCGAATTTGGCTTTCAGCCGCGCCGCGACGGCTTTGGGGACGAACGGCGAAATATCGCCGCCCATGCTGGCGATCTGGCGCACCAGCGTGGCGGTGATGGGGCGCACGGTGGTGGACGCTGGAATGAAAATGGTTTGCACGTCGGACACCAGCGTCTGGTTCATGCCCGCGATTTGCATTTCATAGTCGAGATCAGTGCCATCGCGCAGACCACGGATCAGGATTTTAGCTCCCGCTCGCTGCGCAGCGGTCACGGTCAGGTCGTTGAAGGTGGTGCATTCGAGTTCGCATCTGGCTTTGGCCGCGATCGGCGTAAACACCTCACGGACCATTTCGAGGCGCTGCTCTGTGGTAAATAACGGCGCCTTGCCGGGATGCACACCGATGGCGACGATCAGCCGATCGACCAGGCTGCACGCCTGCCGCACCACATCCATGTGGCCGTTGGTGACGGGATCGAACGACCCCGGATAAAGCGCAACATGAGGCATGCCATTCTCCTAACCCGCCCCGGCGGACGCCGCAAGCAAGGCCGTTCCATCTAAATCGGTCATTGGGCCCTTATATTTTCTGCAGCCAACGAACCTTTTTAGCCCGCCGGGCGTCTGTTTATGGAGCGGCCGGTATAAGCCGCCGGAACAGGACATCGCAATGACAGCCATAATACAGGTACACGGAACGGGCATCATGCGAGCACTCGCGGCATTAGTTATCGCGGCCTTCATGGCATTAGCGATAACCGTTCTGCCGGGTTTTGCACCGAACGTTGAAGCAGGCGTCCCGGTTGCTATGGCTAAAGCAGACAAGCTTCCGGTCGTTGGCGGCACATGCGCCGAGCAGTCCTGGCCGAACCTGTCAGCTTCGTGTTTGCGCAATACCGATTCCAGTCCGGTAACACCTAATGTCCGCATATTGACGGCAGAGCGACCGTAACCGGGCCTCAACCGCCGTTGCTGTCAGCCTCTTCGGTGATGTGCTCGACAGAAACCACCTTTTCGTCATCGGCGGTATTGAACACGATCACGCCCTGGGTCGAGCGTCCCGCGACGCGGATATCCTCGACCGGGCAGCGGATAAGCTGGCCCTTATCGGTCACCAGCATGATCTGATCGCTGTCCTCCACCGGGAACGAGGCGACCAGCTTGCCGTTGCGGCCGTTGACCGACATCGCGACGATGCCTTTGCCGCCGCGGCCGGTGGTACGATATTCGAACGAAGAGCTGCGCTTGCCATAGCCGTTTTCGCTGATGGTGAGGACGAACTGCTCGCTGGCGGACATCTCAACATAACGTTCCTGCGAGAGCTGGAACGATGCCGACGACTCTTCTGTATCGGCATCACTCGCCTCTTCCGCCGACGCCTCGCCAGCG
>DASWQB010000459.1:0-6661 GCA_036398335.1 Afipia sp.
TTCCGGCTCGCGAACGAACACCGACAGCATCACCGCAGCGCCGACCATCACGTCTTCGGAGGTAATCGACGCCGCCTTTTTGCCCTGACCGATGCGCTCGGCATAGTCCTTCAGGCCGCGCAGCAGCGCGCTGCGCATGCCCGCCTCATGGGTGCCGCCGTCCGGCGTCGGCACGGTGTTGGTGTAGGATGACATGAAGCCGTCGGCGTCGGCGGTCCATGCCACCGCCCATTCGCAAGCGCCATGTGCGCCGTTGCGCCCCGACTTGCCGGAGAAAATATCCGGATGCACCAGCGTGTCGGCATGGATCGCGGCCGCGAGATAATCCTTCAGGCCGCCGGGGAAATGGAACGTATCCTCGGCCGGCACGTCCTCGATGCCCTTGAGCAGTTCGGGATCGCAGCGCCAGCGGATTTCGACGCCGCCGAACAGATAGGCTTTCGAGCGCGCCATTTTGAACAGGCGCTGCGGTTTGAATGCAGCTTTCGCGCCGAATATTTCAAGATCGGGCTTGAAGCGGATCGTGGTGCCGCGGCGGTTGTTGACCTTGCCGAGTTCCTCGAGCTTGCCCTTCGGCTTGCCGCGCTCGAACACCATTTTGTAAAGTTTCTGGCTGCGCGCGACCTCGACTTCGAGGCGCGACGACAGGGCATTGACCACCGACACGCCGACGCCATGCAGGCCGCCCGAAGTCTCATAGACCTTGGAGTCGAATTTGCCGCCTGCGTGCAGCGTGCACATGATGATTTCGAGCGCCGACTTGTTCTTGAATTTCGGATGCGGATCGACCGGAATGCCGCGCCCGTTATCTGTCACCGTCAGATATCCGTCGGCGCCAAGATGCACCTCGATGAAGGTGGCGTGGCCCGCGAGCGCCTCGTCCATCGAGTTGTCGATGACCTCGGCGAACAGATGATGCAGCGCTTTCTCGTCAGTGCCGCCGATATACATGCCGGGACGGCGGCGGACCGGCTCCAGTCCCTCCAGCACCTCGATATCGCGCGCCGTGTAGCCTGCTTCGGCGCTGGTGCCGCGCGCGGCTGATGTCGCCGTGCTGCGCGCTTTGCGCTCGGTGGCGGCAAAAAGATCGCCTTTAGTCTTGGCGGCGGGTTTGGCGTTTGCTTTCAGGGGCTTTCGCATATTCTGTATATCTTGCAAGTTTGTCGGACGAGCCGAATCGGCCTCCCCACTATGCCACGAATGTGATGGCAATAGACCTATGTGCAGGCACGGAGAAATGATTGGAAACGACCCGAACGGTTCTCATATGGAGTGAGGGTGCGAATTCGGGAACCGTGAATTTGGAGCCCAGTGCCCTGAATCCGAAGATCGCCTTATTTTGCAGCCCGTTTCATAGCGAACTTCGGATTCACAAAGGACACTGGAATTATAGATTCTAGTGTGGATTTGGTTCGCAAGTCCGCAAAGGAGCGCGCTGTGGAAATGATGCGGACTTGCGAACCACCACACTAGGAAGCAATTGCGTCAGGTATATGAGCGCGGACACCGCGGGCGTGCCAGCCTGGCGGCGAAAAGGGATTGTGATGGGATTGGAAGGCATGGTCCACGAAGTCGTAGGCTTCGTGAAGAACCATCAGGTATGGGCCGCTCCCATCGTGTTCGCGTTGGCGTTCGGCGAGTCGCTTGCGTTCATTTCGCTGCTGGTGCCGGCGTGGAGCGCGCTGGTGGCTATCGGCGCTCTGATCGGCGCCTCCGACATCAGCTTCTGGCCGGTGTGGATCGCCAGCGCGGTCGGGGCGGCGCTGGGCGACTGGTTGTCCTATTGGCTGGGGTTCACGTTCAAGGATCGCGTCGCGCAGATGTGGCCGCTGTCGCGTTATCCGCAGGTGTTGCCGCGCGCCGAAGAATTCGTCAGGTCATGGGGCGTGGCCGGCATTTTCATCGGCCGATTTTTCGGCCCCTTGCGCGCGGCGGTGCCTCTGGTCGCAGGGATTTTCGAAATGAATTATTGGCGCTTCCAGGTCGCGAATTTCGCATCCGCTTTCGTTTGGGCCGCAACGCTTTTGCTGTTCGGCGATGTGGCATCGAAACTGATCGAGATGATCTGGAAAGCATTTTGAGATTTGCGCCGTTGGAATAATGTTCGTGGCAGAATGTTCTCCGCAGAGGCATAGCCGCAATCGCGCTGTTGTGATCCCTTTGCGCGTAAAGGGGACTAAAAATCGTCACGCGAATTCGACACGACAGCAGTTATCTGTTCACTAGCCACCTGTTCATGCCGGGAGAACATCATGACCATTACACGACGCGAGGTGCTTGTCGGTGCAACCGCGGCGGCGGCGTTGCCGCTTTCCAATACAAATTTCGCGCACGCGGCTGCACCGCCAGCCAACAAGCAGGCACCGAGTTTCTATCGCTACAAGGTCGGGGATATCGAGGTCGCCGTGGTTTCCGACGGCGCCAATACCTTTCCGCTGGCCGACAAGTTTATTCTTAACGCCAGCAAGGACGAAGTGAACGCGGCGCTGGGCAAGGCTTTCTTGCCGCAGGATAAAGTCACGATTCATTTCGCGCCGCTTGCGATCAACACCGGCGGCAAGCTCGTCGTGATCGATACGGGTAACGGTCCGGCGGCGAATGTTGCCTCCAAGGGCGCGGTGGGACAATTCGCAAACAATCTCAAGGCTGCAGGGATCGATCCGAACAATGTCGACGTGGTGGTGATCTCGCATTTCCATCCCGACCACGTGAACGGCCTGCTGACATCGGAGAATCTGCCGGCATTTCCCAATGCGGAGATTCTGGTGCCGGCAACCGAGTTCAAATTCTGGATGGATGATGGCGAGATGAGCCGCGCCCCGGCCGGACGTATGACCGATCTGTTCAAGAACAACCGCCGCGTGTTCGAGACTGCGTTACAGAAGAAGGTGACGCCTTACGAATGGGACAAGGAAGTCGTGCCCGGATTGCTTCCTGTCGGGACGGTGGGACATACGCCGGGTCACACATCCTTCATACTTTCATCCGGCTCAGAGCGCGTTTTCATTCAGTCGGACGTTACAAACTATCCTGCTTTGTTCGTGAACAATCCGGGCTGGCATGCGAATTTCGATCAGGACGGTGCGGTGGCGGAAAGCACGCGCCGCAGGGTTTACGACATGCTGGTCGCGGAAAGGCTGAAGGTGCAGGGATTTCACTTCCCATTCCCGGCGATCGGCAATGTCGAGAAGGATGGCACCGGCTATCGTCTGGTCCCGGCGCCTTGGTCTCCGACGATCTGATCGAAGGCGTACGCTTGCGATCCGGATCAATCATATCTTGACCTGAAATGGACGCGGACCTATATCCGCGTCCATGATCGACATCGCTACAATCATTAATCCGCGCCGCCGCCGTATTGTCACGGCATGGGCGGCTGGTCGCGTTTGAGATCGCCTTTCATGCCGCTGGAGACGGTCCGCGGCATTTTGTTTCCCGCTCCAAATTGCCGCACGACCTTCTTCGCAGCGCTTTGTTTTGAGCTGCCCGCGTAAGGATTCATCACCATGGCTGAGAAGAAGAAAATCGGCATTCTCGGTGCTTCCGGTTACACCGGAGCCGAACTCGTGCGCTTGTTGCTGCGTCATCCACGGGTGCAGATCGAATTGCTGACCGCCGATCGCCGCGCAGGGCAGGCGATGGGCGATGTGTTTCCGCAATTCGCGCCTTACGATCTGCCGCGGCTCGTGACGATTGAAAGCGTCGATTGGGCGAACGCCGGCCTCGATCTGGTGTTCTGCGGTCTGCCGCATGCGACCACGCAAACGGTGCTGAAGGATGTGCTGACGAAAGCGCCGAATACAAAGGTGGTCGACCTGTCGGCGGATTTCCGTCTCGAAGACCCGGCGGCCTATGCCAAATGGTATGGCCACGACCATCATGCGCTCGAATTGCAGAAGGAGGCGGTGTACGGCCTCGTTGAAATCTACCGGCGTGAAATCAAGAAGGCGCGGCTGGTCGCCAATCCCGGCTGCTACACAACTTGCGCGCAGTTGCCTCTCATTCCGCTTCTCAAGACCAAGGCCATCAAGCCGGACGAGATCGTGATCGACGCCAAGTCCGGCATGACCGGCGCGGGGCGCTCTGCGCGCGAGGAAATGCTGTTCTCCGAAGTGTCGGAAGGTTTCAACGCTTACGGCGTCGGTCATCACCGGCATATGTCCGAACTCGATCAGGAATTCTCCAAAGCGGCCGGCAAGGAAGTGGTCGTGAGCTTCACGCCGCATCTGGTGCCGATGAACCGGGGAATCTTTTCGACCATCTATGTACGCGGCAGGCGCGAGAAGACCGCGCAGGAGCTGCATGCCATCCTGTCACGACAGTATGAGAAGGAACCGTTCGTCTATGTGCTGCCGTTCGGCCGGATACCGCAGTCGCGCCACGTGCGCGGCTCGAACATGACGTTCATCGGGGTGGCGAATGACCGTCAGCCGGGCCGGGCGATTATCATCTCGACGCTCGACAACCTCACCAAGGGGGCGTCGGGGCAGGCGGTGCAGAACATGAATGCGATGCTGGGCTTTCCCGAAACCACCGGCATCGATCAGCCTCCGATGTTTCCTTAAATCTATCGGTGCTTCGCAGATGCGGACGCGCCAATGAAAAGGGACCGCTTCGCGGTCCCTTTTTGTTTGTCTTTGTGGAGTGGTTACGCCGCCTTGAAAATCGCCAGCGCCAGCACGACCTGCGCCGCAAATCCAATCAAGAAGAACACCGTTCGAAGAAATGGCAGGCCCAGCGTGTAGACGATGATATGCCCGAGGCGCGACCAAAAGAATACGGCGGCAGCCAGCACGGTCCATTTGGTCGAATAGTCGGCGGCGTTGAGGATTAGCACCAGCGCCGCGAAAATAACGAGATTTTCGACCGCATTGTCATGGGCGAACATCAGGCGGTTGGCCCATTCCGACTGCGCCTTGTCGTTACGCGAGGGATTGGCCATCGTGCCGGCGATGCCGCGCACCTGTATGCGATTGAGAATGTAGGGAATCCACAGCAGTCCGGTCAGGATGACTGTGAGTGCCAGCCAGAATAGTTCGCGCGTCATCGGAATGTCCCTTTCAGTCCTGAATACCGCAGCTCCGGCCGCAGCAATGATTGTCCCGGCCAAGACCGGTCAAACGCTTCATCAAACTCGTAACGCGTATTCATAGACGATTGAGCTGCGCAGGCCAATGTGGCGGCGGATGTTTTCAATCGTGATGACGCGGCTTGCGAAGGGGCCGGGTGCGAACATCCCGCGAACTCTCAAACGCCTACGCGCGCACCCTTACATAGCTGCCGGGCGCATCCTCGATCGGCTCTATGACCCCGCCACCGGGCTCGCGCGCGGGCACGGTTTCGGTATCGCTGGCCTCCAGCCAAGCGCGCCAGTCCGGCCACCACGAGCCCTTCTGCTCGCGCGCGCCCTTCAGCCAGCTCTCAAGCGTGGCATCGGCTATGTTGTCGTTGGTCCAGTATTGATATTTGTTATTGGCGGGTGGATTGACGACGCCCGCGATATGTCCCGAGCCGGACAGGACGAAACGCACGGGACCGCCAAAAAACTGCGATCCGTAAAGCACCGACTGGGCCGGAGCGATGTGATCTTCGCGCGTGGCGAGATTGTACACCGGCACTTTCACCTTCGACAGGTCGAGCAGGGTGTTGTCGAGCACCATGGTTCCGGTCGAGAGCCGGTTTTCCAGGTAGCAATTGCGCAGATAGTAGGAATGGTTCGCCGCCGGCATGCGCGTGGCATCGGAATTCCAGTGCAGTAGGTCAAAGGTCGTGGGCGCCTGACCCTTCAGATAATTGTTCACGACATAAGGCCAGATCAGATCGTTCGAGCGCAACAGATTGAACGCCATCGCCATCCGGCCGCCTTCCAGCACGCCCGACTGGCGCATCTCCTCCTCAAGCGCGGAGATCTGCTCTTCGTCCACGAACACCAGAAGATCGCCGGCATGGGTGAAGTCGACCTGCGCCGTCAGGAGCGTCGCAGAGGTGACCCGCACGCGGCGCTTCTCCGCTAACCATGCCAGTGTCGCGGCGAGCAGGGTGCCACCGACGCAATAACCCATGGTGTGGACCTTCATCTCGCCGGTGACGCGTTCGATCACGTCCATTGCCGCAAGGGGCCCTTGCGACATGTAGTCCTCGAACGTCTTGGTGCCGAGCGACTTGTCGGGGTTGACCCAGGAAATCACGAACACGGTGAGCCCCTGATCCACACACCATTTGATGTAGGATTTTTCCGGCTTCAGATCGAGGATGTAGAATTTGTTGATCCATGGCGGCACGATCAGCAGCGGTGTGCGCAGCACGCTCTCGGTGCTCGGCGCATACTGGATCAGTTGCATGATATCGTTCTGAAAGATCACCTTGCCCGGCGTCAGCGCCAGGTGCGAGCCGACTTCCAGATCGCTCGCGGTTTGCCGGATTCTGAGCGAGCCTTTCCCTGCCGCCACGTCCTCGGCGAGCATCTGCATGCCGCGGACAAGATTTTCACCGTTGGTTGCGAAGGTCTGACGCAACACTTCCGGATTGGTGAAAATGAAATTCGACGGCGAGATCGCGTTGCCGATCTGCTGGATGTAGAACTGCGCTTTCAGGCGCGTGTGCGGATCGAGATCGGCATCCCGCACCAGATCGTTCGCCCACTTCGTTGTCAGCAGATAGG
>DASWQB010000460.1:0-3625 GCA_036398335.1 Afipia sp.
AAAGCACACGAGCAGAGTCACCACGAAAACACCGGATGCGTCCGGCGTTCCGCACGCGATGGGGTCATGGCTTGCTTTGCATCACCCCCGGTGTCCAGTGCTGGCACCACCGTAAGTCGAAGGCGCGGGCTGCCGCGCCAGGATCATGCAACTTGGGCCATCCGGCACGCAGCGTGGTCGTCAGACGCCGTTCTTGCATATCGCCGGCCGGCTTCCGCCGGTCTTCGATACGCGCGATTAGCGACATCGAACGCCGCGGCGCGAACCACCGCATCCCGCCCCGCGTATCGTGACGATCGCGAGCCGCCCCTCTTGGTGGGACGGGATGAATAGGAATATAATCATCTACGAGAATATGTCAAGCGAATGGCCCGAGTTCGTTTTGGTGTGCTATTGCCCATTCATGAACATTCATCAATTCATCGACAAATGGAATCGCGCCGACCGCACCGAACGCCAGGCGGCGCAAGAGCATTTCATCGATCTTTGCCGGGTACTCGGCGAGCCGACGCCGAACGAGGCCGCCGATTCGGGCGCGTACAGCTTTGAAAAAGGCGCGTCCAAAATCGATGGATCGCCCGGCTTCGCTGACGTGTGGAAGCGCGGATGCTTTGGCTGGGAGTATAAGAAGGACCGCGCCAATCTCGATCGCGCCTACCAGCAGCTCCAGCTCTATTCGGTGGCGCTGGAAAACCCGCCTTTGCTGGTGGTCTCCGACACCAAGCGCTTTCGCATCTACACCAACTGGACCAACACGGTTCAGACAAAACACGAGTTCACGCTCGAAGACCTCGCGCATTCCGCCACGCGCGAGCTTCTCAAAAACGTCTTCGACCATCCTGACCGGCTCAAGCCGGACAAGACCCGCGAGCAGGTCACCAAGGACGCGGCGAAGGAGTTCACCACCATCGCGGAACGGCTGCGCATGAGCGGCCACGCGCCGGACGCAGTCGCGCATTTCCTCAACCGGCTAGTGTTCTGCCTGTTCGCCGAGGACGTGAACCTGCTTGAAAACGATCTATTCAAGCGCATGCTCGACAACCTCGCCAAGCGCCGCGACAAGGTCGGCGAGCAGTCGCAGCGCATGTTCTCCGAACTGTTTCGCGAAATGCGCGGTGGCGGCAATTATGGCCTCGAACACATCCTGCATTTCAACGGCGGCCTGTTCGACGACGATACGGCGCTGCCGCTCGATCCCGACTCGCTCGACATCCTGCGCAACGTAGCGAAGCAGGACTGGTCGGCGATCGATCCCTCCATCTTCGGCACGCTGTTCGAACGCTTTCTCGATCCCGACAAGCGTGCGCAAATCGGTGCGCATTACACCGATCCCGAAAAAATCATGATGATCGTCAAGCCGGTCATCGTGCGGCCGCTAACGGCAGAGTGGGAAACGGCGAAAAAGGAGATCGCTGAAATTCTATCGCGCAGCCGTGGCAAGCCGGGCAAGGCGGTGCTTGACCGGGCCGAGGCCCGACTCGACCAGTTCCTCAAGCGGCTCGATAGCGTCCGCATCCTCGATCCCGCCTGTGGCTCCGGCAACTTTCTTTATCTCGCGCTCCAATCGCTGAAGGATTTAGAGCGCCGCGCCATCGTCGAGGCGCATGAGATGAGTCTTGGTTTGCGTCAGGTCCTTTCCGGCCCGCACAACGTCAAGGGCATCGAGATCAATCCTTACGCCGCCGAACTGGCGCGCACCGCGATCTGGATCGGCAATATTCAGTGGCTGCGCCGCAATGGCTTCGAGGCGCGCAAGGAGCCGGTGCTGGAGGATCTGGATGCCATCGAGTGCCGCGATGCGCTTGTGACAGAGATGGAGGATGGAAGCTACGAGGAGGCGCAATGGCCGGAGGCGGAGTTTATCGTTGGAAATCCCCCGTTTTTGGGCACAAAGAGAATGATCGCATCGCTAGGTGAAACTTACACTCACGCGATCAGAAACATTTTTTCTGACCGATTATCTGCTTTTTCCGACTTTGTCGGTTGGTGGTTCGAGAAAGCTTATCAACAACTGAAGCTCGGTAGAGCGGCGCGTATCGGTCTTGTCGCGACGAACTCGATCTCAGGAGGACGTAACAGATTAGTATTGGACGCAATTACGTCCAAATTTGAAATTTTTGAAGCATGGTCAGATGAAGAATGGGTAGTGGATGGCGCAGATGTCCGGGTCGCAATCATTGCATTCAGCAAAACAAATGAGCCCGCCCATCTCGATGGAAGACTCGTTTCTAAAATCGCATCAGACTTAACAGAGCGTTCACGAACTGGTCCTTCGTTTGACATACCAAGAATTGGGAGGCTTGCAGAAAATAAGGCGGTGGCGTTTATCGGAACGATGAAGAACGGTGAGTTTAATGTTCCCGGAGCACTTGCAAGAGAATGGCTTAAGCAACCACTCAACCCAAACGGCAAGTCAAATAGAGAAGTTTTGTTTCCATGGTTTAATGGCTCTGATCTCGTACGCAGACCAACTGATCAGTGGATCATAGATTTCGGCGAACGAACTCCGTTGAAGGATGCAGCTCTATTCGAGGCACCATTTCATCGGATTCAGACTCTTGTGAAACCCAACCGTGATAAACTTCGACGGAAAAGCTATCGTGAACTGTGGTGGCTATATCAAGAACCTCAATATCAGATGAGGCAAAAGATTCGGCACTTGGGTCGGTTTATTGCGACACCTCGAGTTTCGAAATATCGCCTGTTTGTTTGGATGGCGTACCCAAATGTACCTGACAGCGCGACCGTAGCGATTACGCGCGATGACGATGTTACTTTGGGAATTTTACATTCGAGGTTTCACGAAGCATGGTCTCTACGCCTTGGAACTTGGCTAGGCGTTGGTAACGATCCACGTTACACGCCCACGACCACCTTCGAAACCTTTCCCTTCCCCGAAGGACTGACGCCGAACATTCCTGCGAAAGACTACGCCAATGATCCCCGTGCGATCGCCATCGCCGTCGCCGCAAAGCGTCTCGGCGACCTGCGCAGCGCTTGGCTCAACCCGCCCGATCTCGTCGATATTGTGCCCGAGGTGGTGCCCGGCTACCCCGACCGAATCCTGCCGAAGAACGGGGAAGCCGCCGCGATTCTCAAGAAGCGCACCCTGACCAATCTTTATAACCAGCGTCCGCAATGGCTCGCCGACGCACATCGCAATCTTGACGCCACGGTCGCCGCCGCCTACGGCTGGCCCGCCGACATTTCCGAGGAGGACGCTCTAGCAAAGCTGCTCGAACTCAATCTGTCGCGCGCCGGAACAAAGGCCGAAGCTGCCGGTGATGACGAGACATTGACAGCGTGAGGTGTCAACTAGCCGAGAATTCGCGAGCCTTCGTCTACTTGCCCGGATGCTTCGCCCTCGGTAATGGTTCGCGCTCAATTATCCAAAAAGCTTCTTAGCTTCCTGCTCCGTGACGGATGCTTCAGCTTGCGCAGCGCCTTCGCCTCGATCTGACGAATGCGTTCGCGCGTCACCGAGAACTGCTGGCCGACTTCCTCCAGCGTGTGGTCGGTGTTCATGCCGATGCCGAAGCGCATGCGCAGCACGCGCTCCTCGCGCGGGGTGAGCGAGGCGAGCACGCGCGTCGTGGTCTCGCGCAGGTTCGACTGGATCGCAGCA
>DASWQB010000461.1:0-2485 GCA_036398335.1 Afipia sp.
TATCGAGAAATGGCTCGACGGCAACGGTCTTGCGGATTTGCACCGCGCCGGATTCGCGACCGACCGCCAGCAGGAACCGATCCAGTTGGCGGTGGATCTGCGTGTCGAGCATGCGCTGCGCGATGAACTCTTGAAGGCCAAGGATAAATACAGGGCGAAGGCCGCATCAGGTCTGGTCAGCAACGTAAAGACCGGCGAGATCGTCGCCATGGTGTCGCTGCCGGATTTCGATCCGAACAATCCGAAGGAGGCCAACGATCCCGACCGCATCAACCGCCTGACGACTGGCGTGTATGAGATGGGTTCGACCTTCAAGGCGTTCACGCTGGCGATGGGTCTTGATTCCGGCAAGATCAATCTGAATTCGACCGTCGACGCGCGCGGCCCGTTGCAATATGGCAAGTTCAAGATCCACGACGATCATCCGCTCGGTCGCTTCATCAGCATCAAGGAAGTCTTCACCTACTCCTCGAACGTTGGCGCGGCCCGCGTCGCGCTTCAGCAGGGCGTCGAAGGCCATAAAGCGTTCCTTGCCAAGTTGGGACAGATGTCACGCCTGCGCACCGAACTGCCGGAAAGTGCATCCCCACTGCTGCCCCGCCGCTGGAGCGAACTCAACACCATCACTATCGCGTTCGGCCATGGCATGGCGGTGGCGCCGTTGCAGGCGGTGATGGGTATCGATGCGCTGGTGAACGGCGGTTATCTCATTCCGCCAACCTTCCTGAAACGTACAGAGGCCGAGGCGATGGCGCTGGCAAAAAGGGTCATCAAGACCGAGACCAGCGACAAGATGCGCTATCTGATGCGGCTGAACGCCGAAGTCGGCACCGCCAGGAATGCTGACGTCAAAGGATATTATATCGGCGGTAAGACCGGCACCGCTGAAAAGGTCATCAACGGCAAATATGCCAAGAAGCGCGTGCTCAATGCCTTCACCGCCATCCTGCCGGCCGACAATCCGAAATATCAGTTGCTCGTCATGCTGGACGAGCCGCAGGCATTGCCTGAAACCCACGGTTATATTACGTCTGGCTGGAATGCGGTCCCGACCGGTGGTGCGGTCATCGCGCGCATTGCGCCCCTGCTTGGAATCGCGCCACGGTTCGATCTGCCGCCGTCCGACCGCCTTATTCTTGCGACATCAAGGGATAATCGGTAATCGCGAGATGGGACAGTGGAGTGGATTTGACATTCGCTACCGGCTGGCGACGACTTCGCAAAGCGAATGTCAAATCCAAAACTCCACTGGAAACTTATTATTTGCTAGTGGTTCTTTGGCTCTAACATTCGCATCAGTGCCAGCCGAGACGGGGTGCGAATGTTAGAACCGGACCACTAGCGGGGAGCCCCATGAAACTTCGCGACCTTTTCAGCGGCGATGCCGGAATGACGACGCCGGCCGCGCCGGTTGAGGTCACCGGGCTGGCCGTGGACAGCCGCGCGGTCAAACCGGGGGACGTGTTTTTTGCGCTGAGCGGGACCAAGGCGGACGGCGCGCGTTTCATCGATCAGGCTGTTGGTGCCGGGGCTGTTGCCATTGTCGGCGATCGCCTGCCGCAGGCTGATTCCCGCGCGGCGTTTATCGCAAGCTCAAATCCAAGACGCAGTCTGGCTCTCGCCGCCGCGAAGTTTTATCCGCGCCAGCCGCAGGTGATCGCGGCCGTCACCGGTACCAGCGGAAAAACTTCCGTTGCGGCGTTTGTTCGGCAGATCTGGGAGCGGCTCGGCCACCAGGCCGCCAGCATCGGCACCATCGGTCTCGTCTCGCCAAAGCGCACGGTCTATGGCTCGCTCACCACGCCCGATCCGATCGCGCTGCATCGTGCGCTGGATGACATCACGGGTGAAGGCGTCACTCATCTCGCGTTGGAGGCGTCCTCGCACGGCCTCGACCAGCATCGGCTCGATGGCGTGCGCGTTACCGCCGGAGCATTCACCAATCTGTCGCGCGACCACATGGATTATCATCCGACCGTCGAGCACTATCTCGGCGCCAAGCTGCGGTTGTTCAGCGATCTTGTCATTGATGGCGGACCGGCGGTGATCGCCGCGGATCATGAACATTCCGCTGACGTGATCGCGGCCGCGCGCGCGCGCGGACTGAAAATCATGACGGTCGGACGTCGCGGCGATGCAATCAAACTGAACGATACGGTGATCGAGGGCTTCGCCCAGATCATTTCGCTCGAACATCAGGGCCGCAAATATCGTTTGCGCCTGCCGCTGGTCGGCGAATTCCAGATCGAGAATGCGCTGGTCGCGGCGGCACTCGCCATCGGCACCGGCGGCGAAGCAGAGAAAGTATTTGCCGCGCTTGAACAGCTCGAAGGCGCAAAGGGCCGTCTTGAACTTGTCGGCGCGCGCAACAACGCGCCAGTGTTTGTCGATTACGCACACAAGCCCGATGCACTCGCCAAGGCGCTGGAAGCGCTGCGCCCCTATGCCAAGCGAAAGCTGGTCGTGGTGTTCGGCGCCGGTGGCG
>DASWQB010000462.1:0-3836 GCA_036398335.1 Afipia sp.
GAGGTCATGCTTGATGATCCACTCGGAACTGACTCTATTTACGAGCCGGATACGATCGCTGATTATTTGCAGGACTATTACTGAGCGGTATGTTCCTTATTTCATACCTTTGAGCAGCGCCACGTTGGCCGCGGTTTCTTGAACCAGCAACGCGTCTATCTCTTCCGGCTTCATCGGCCAGGGTTCGACACCGAGTTTCCTCAGGTTTTCAAGTGTCTCGGGGTTGGCCAGAACCTTTGCCCCTGTGGTGTAGAGCTTGTTCACGATTTCCTTGGGAGTCTTGGACGGCACGAACACGCCGAACCAGATCTGGCTATCGGCGCCTTGAAGGCCGATGTCGATCGGCGTGGGCACGTCCGGCAAATCGGCGACACGTTTGGGCGTGGAGACCACCAGTGCGCGGACCTGTCCGTCCTTAATCAAGGGCAAGGCTGTCGCCAGAGGACAGAAGTAAAAATCGACACGTCCGCCGATGATATCGGTGATAACTTCCCCGCCTCCGCGATAGGGAACATGCGTGGCTGTAATGCCGGCGGCTCTGAGGAATTTTTCCGCGCTGATATGAACGGCGCTGCCGATGCCCACCGAGCCGAAGGTGATATTGGCATCCTTCTGTTTCGCAGCCGCTATGAAGTCCTGGATCGTCTTCCATGGCCGTGTCGGCGACGTAATCATGACATTTGCGCTGTAGCCGATCAGGATCGCGGATGACAAATCTTTCGACGCATCGAATGTGAGATCTGGAAAAACCGCCGGCGCGATCGCGATCGCCGATGAGTGCGCCAGAATGGAGTAGCCGTCCGGTTCGGCATGAGCGACGACTGCGGTTCCCAGCGTGCCTCCGGCGCCGGGCCGGTTTTCAACGACAATGGGTTGCGCCAACTCGGTTGAGAGCCGTTCAAAAAACATCCGGGGGACGACGTCGGTCGCGCTGCCGGCGCCGAAGGGGATGTAAGCTTTAATAAGCTTCGTCGGCCAGGTCTGTGCGTTGGCTATTGACGCGGAGATAAGCAGGCACGCCGTGATTGTAAGCAGCCGCTTTGTCATGTGTTTTGCGTGTTGCATCGTTATCCCTTGTTCGGACGTGAACAGCTTTATGATCAACATCGGTTGTGCAAGTTTTATTCCGTTTCATGCGTGGGCGCGCAGTTCAGCAGGCAACAAAAAAGCCGGCGTAAACGCCGGCTTTTGAATCCGCTGCTGGAAAACTTCAGGACGATTACGCCGCTGCGTGCGCGTGGGTTTGCGCTTCCTGACGAGCGATCGAGTTCTTGACCGCCGACTGCACTTTCTCAAAGGCTCGCACCTCGATCTGGCGCACGCGCTCCCGCGAGACGCCGAACTCAGCGGCAAGGTCTTCCAGCGTCATCGGCTCTTCAGCAAGACGCCGCGCCTCGAAGATGCGGCGCTCGCGGGTGTTGAGCACGCCCATCGCGCCATGCAGCGCGTCGCGGCGGTGATCGAACTCCTCGTTCTCCGCCATGATGGTTTCCTGGTTGGGCGAGGTATCGACCAGCCAGTCCTGCCATTCGCCGGGTTCGCCGTCGTCGCGGATCGGCGCGTTAAGCGAAGCGTCGCCGCCCAGGCGGCGGTTCATGTCGATCACGTCGCGCTCGGTGACGCCGAGGCGCTTGGCAATCAGCTTGACCTGATCGTTGGTCATATCGCCTTCTTCCAGCGCCGAGATCTTGCTCTTGGCCTTGCGCAGGTTGAAGAACAGCTTCTTCTGGTTCGCGGTGGTGCCCATTTTCACGAGCGACCACGAACGCAGGATGTATTCCTGAATCGACGCCTTGATCCACCACATGGCGTAAGTGGCAAGGCGGAAGCCTTTTTCGGGCTCGAAGCGTTTCACAGCCTGCATCAGGCCGACATTGCCTTCCGAGACGACCTCTGAAATCGGCAAGCCGTAGCCGCGATAGCCCATGGCGATTTTCGCCACGAGCCGCAGATGGCTGGTCACGAGTTTATGCGCCGCATCCCGGTCGTCATGCTCACGCCAACGCTTGGCGAGCATGTACTCCTCCTGCGGTTCAAGCATCGGGAATTTACGGATTTCGGCAAGATAGTGCGAGAGGCCGGATTCTCCGTTGAGAACCGGCAAGGTAGCTGCACGGGCCATATTGCGCCCTCCAGTGGTTCAGGCCCCCGATAGCGGCGGGCCAGGCAGGCTGCTGCTTTGTCAAAGCCAGCGGAGCTGCATTGTTCCGCGCCGGGGACATCTCCAGCGCGGATGCAACATACACCCAGAGGGAGGGGTGGGGAAGAACAAACCGGCGTCACATCGCTGTGACACCGGTTAAATATCTGTAACCATGCGTCTTTTTGGCGCATGGCCATCAATCTGTGCTCCCCAACGCGTCCTGAAGGAGAAGTAAATCCTCCGGCAGGGCGGATTGCCACTCGATTACTTCTCCGGTCGCCGGATGCTCCAAAACAAGAAGGTAGGCATGCAGAGCCTGCCGTCCTAGAGCCGCCAAAGCTTTTTGGCCTTTTTTCCGAAGATGTTTGGCCTTGGTCTTGAAGCCTGACCCATACACATCGTCGCCCATCAGGGGGTGGCCGAGATAGGCCAGATGGACCCGGATCTGATGCGTGCGGCCGGTCTCGAGCTGGCAGGCCAGCAGCGACGCCACCGGCTTGCCGTCGTCGCCGGAATAGGTTTCCAGCACCTCCCAATGGGTCACCGCCGCACGGCCACCTTGGCGCACCGCCATCTTCTCGCGGGCATGGGGGTGGCGGTCGATCGGCTGGTCGATGGTGCCACGAGGGCGGTCGGGAACTCCCCAGACGAATGCGAGATAGCCGCGCCGCATCTCGCCGGTCCGGCCGTGATCTGCGAATTGAGCCGAGAGCGACTGATGCGCGCGGTCGTTCTTCGCCGCGACCATGAGTCCCGTTGTGTCCTTGTCGAGCCGATGCACGATGCCGGGACGTTTAACCCCGCCGATACCCGAAAGACTATCGCCGCAATGGGCGATCAGCGCATTGACCAGCGTGCCGGTTTCATGTCCCGCGGCGGGGTGCACCACCAGCCCCTTCGGCTTGTTCAGAACGATGATGTCATTGTCTTCGAACACGATGTCGAGCGGGATATTTTCGCCCAAAGGCTCTGCCGGCGTGGCAGGTGGCACGTCGATTGTGATCGTATCGCCGGGGATGACATGATAAGCGGGGTCACGAATAAGGGTGGTGTTGACCGTGACGCGGCCGCCCTGGATCAGGGCTTTCAGCCGTGTGCGCGACAGGTCTGCGCGATGCACCGCGAGCGCGCGATCCAGCCGCGCGGATTTCTCGCTGCCATCGACGGTGACATGATGTATGCCGTCGTTGCCCGCGTCTTCAGAGAGATCGTCGAATGGGCCTTGAGTTGAGCCTTGCATGACCGAGACTGTTGCACCCGAACTGACACCCGAGCAAGCCGCGCTGGCTTTGAGAGTCCGGCGCATGATGCTGATCGCCGGGCTGACCACGGCGCTCGGGATCGGCGCGCTATTGATCGCGATCGGCTATCGCATGTTCCATACCGGTGATAATGCTGCCGCCAGCGATGTCACGATTGCGCTGCCCAAAGGCGCTCGCATCGTCTCAACCGCAGTGACCGGCGATCGCCTTGCCGTAACGCTCGATATAAGCGGCACGACCGAGATTCGCACCTATGACGCGCGCTCGTTCAAGCCGCTCGCCCGTGTGAAATTTGTCAGCGAGCCTTGATTGGCGGTGGTAGCACCTTGCGGGGCGGGCCGTTCAACGCTATTCCCGTATCGCTACGCTCCCTTCGTCTAGCGGTTAGGACACGGCCCTCTCAAGGCTGAAACAGGGGTTCGATTCCCCTA
>DASWQB010000463.1:0-10101 GCA_036398335.1 Afipia sp.
GAAAGGAGGTCGAGAATTCTGGGATATCCCACCGCCAGGCTAGGCTCCAATGGATCGGGAACACCCGATCTGCCCTCGCCAATTTCTTTAGCCCGACCCATATTATCGAACGTCAAGCAAAGTGTTCCACGACCCTTGCGACTATTATCGCGAGAAAACGCGGTCTTAGAAACACAACTCACTTCATGCTCCCTATCTTCTCATCCCAAAGTCGAGAACCGGCTTCTCTGATAAAGCGCCATGACGGGCACCTCTCAACCGGGAACGTCAACACGTTGCTGCGCCGATCAGCAGTCAATCCATCAGGACTCTATTTCGCGACTTTTCCGCCGTGTGAACCGCATCGACGATAAATTCGGCCGCGTTGCTGATCGCTAAGTCCGCCGTATGCAGATTGAACATTGGAAAGACATGGCCCATTGTCAGATAGGTCTGAAGCTGAACCCGAACGCCGGCCCGTTCTGTCGCTTCCGCTAATGCCACGGCATCGCTATGCAAGGTCTCGGCGCCTCCGGAGACGATGAACAGTGGTGGCAGACCACGTAAATCGGCAAAGATAGGTGACGCCAGCGGATGACGCGGATCGGCTCCAGCAAGATAAGTTTTGGCCAGCGACTTCACAAAAAGCGGCCCAACATAATCTGTGTCGAAGTTCTCCTTCCAACTTGCCCCGGCGAGGGTCAAATCAACCCAAGGTGATATTGGCACTCCACCGGCGGGCATACGTTCGCCAAGCTCGCGAAGCTTGAGCATGGCTGACACGACCATCCCGCCGCCACAAGAATCTCCGGCTAAAACAATAGATTCAGGTGCAATCCCTCGCGAGACCAATTCCTGGTATGCAGCCACGGCGTCGTCAACGGCCGCGGGAAACGGATCCTCAGGGGCCTGCCGATAGTCGACTGAAAAGGTTCGGCCGTTGGTCTTAGCCGCCAGCGCCGAGGCGATTCCGCGACCTTGCTTTAACGAGCCTCTGACGTAGGCGCCCCCGTGAAAATAAATGATGTTGATTTCGGCGGGGCTGTCCTTGCGCTGTATCCACTCACCCGAGACGCGAGGGAATTTTTCGTCAAACCACGTCATACCAGCCACGGGCTGTCTAATGAGCTCTCCACCCAGCCGGTTGGGGTTATCTGCTCTTAAGGCAGCGGCATCGACGCCAGAGCGATCAGGAGTTTTCTTACCTTCGGCAAGAATAAGCTCAACCAGTGGCTTGTCTCGAGGATCGGGAGCAATCCTGGTTTCGCACGCAAGGAGCGACATTCTTTTCCCTCTTTTACTTGTGATGAGTTCGCAACTCGGCTTGCTGCAACACCCTTATTCTGCAGGGTGTTGCGCCACCGCGGCGCGCGACAACATCGGCAACCGCCAAAGAGCGGCGGCAAGCACGGCGGTGACAAGAAGAGCTAATGAAATCGCCATCAATCCCAGGCGGAAGTCAGTTGACCAGCCCCTCAGAAAACCAACGGTTATTGGGCCAAAGGCGTTGCCGAGATTGGCCAGCGAGTTGAACAGTGCGAATCCGACAGCCGCCGCTCCGCCAGTCAGCATGAGCGGCGGAATGGCGTACAGGGTGAACATGGCTCCGCCGATTCCCATCGCGCCAATTGTGATTCCAATCATTGAAACGAGCGGCGACGAAGCCTGAGCAGCAAGCGCAAAGCCTGCAAATCCAACGAAACCGGCAATCACCACGTGCCACACGCGCTCACGGGTTCGATCCGAATGCCGGACCCAGACAAGACCACCGATCGCAAGAACAAATAACGGGACCGAAGACAGCAAACCGATGGAAACCGTTCCAGTAACGCCCAATGTCTTTATGATCTGCGGCAGGAAAATGTACATCCCGCTGAAGCCAAGATAGATAAAAGCCGCCGCTGCGCCCAGCAGCCAGACATTCTTGTTCGTCCAGATGGATTTCATCGTATCTGACCGATGGCTTTCCCGTTCGATTTTTTCCCGATCAAGAGTCGCCGTCAGCAGGTCTTTCTCCTCGTTCGTCAGCCAACCAACCTTCTTCGGATCATCCGGCAACCACAAATACAATGCGACAGCGAGGATAACTGCAGGGATGCCTTCCAGGACAAAAAGCCACTGCCAGCCATGCAACCCAAGTGTCCCGTCCATTTGCATGATAAGCGCTCCAATCGGGTTACCAATCACGGGCGCGATAACTGCTGAAAACAGAAATATTCCAGTGTAAGTAGCGAAGCGCGCTTTCGTGAACCACCCCGTCATATAAAAGAGCACGCCGGGAACGAGGCCAGCTTCGGAGACACCAAGTAGGAACCTTGAGAGGTAGAAGGTGTTCGGCCCCGTGATCAAGCTCGACCCGATGACGACGAGCCCCCACGTGAACATAATTCTGGCTATCCATCGCCGCGCCCCGACATGGTACAGGATGTAGTTGCTTGGGATCTCAAAGATGACGAATGCGAGCGAAAACAAACCTGCGCCAAAACCATAAGCCTGCGCGCTTAAGCCGACGTCGCCGTTCATTGTAAGCGATGCGATACCCACGTTTGATCGGTCAAGAAAGCTGATAAAATAGGAAATCAAAATAAATGGCATGACTCGCCATGCCACTTTTCTCTCAATCGAGCGGATATCGATTTTCTGGCCCTGCATCGTTTGTCCCCCTCTTGCTTTGTTTTATTTATTTTTGAATCGTTGTGTCTAAACTCGCATCCAAGTCGTAGACCGATGCGTAAATCCGCGCAAAAGCAGTAGCATCCCTAAAACCGAATTGCGTTATTTGCGCCCTGCCTGTTGTCCAGCCATTCGCAGCGACTTCTTGCCGTCCTGTAGAGCAGCATCAAGACCGTCGTCGTGAAAGCACCCATTCTGACTAACTTAGCTGCCGCACGGTAGATCGCAAAAAGTCGCCCGAAGATTGCCCTACAATAATGTATGGCAAGCATTGTCCTGTCAATCTGTTTGTAATGTTGTATGTTATATTAGGCGCAAGGGGGGCGCTCGAATGCCAACTCCGAGCCAATTAAAGCTTCCATCGGCACCGCAGGATAAGGCGAAAGCCAAGTCCACCCACGGCGGCGGCGTAAATGCTGTCGTCGATCAAATACGGCAAGGACTAGCGAACGGCAGATATGTTCCCGGCCAGCGATTAGTCGAAGCCGATTTATCCCGTACGATGGCAGTCAGTCGCGGACCCTTGCGCGAGGCACTTAAGCTTCTTTCGTCCGAGGGACTGGTTGAACTCGTTCCCAACCGCGGCGCTATCATAAAGCGTTTGACGCGCTCGGAACTTAACGATCTCTTTGCAATCCGCGCTGCTCTGGAAAGCCTGGCGGCTGGCCTAGCTGCAAAGAATATTGAGAGAGGGGACAACCGCGAGAGGCTTATGGCCGTCATGAATTCAGTGAAAGGGAAAAAGCGGCTACGGGTTGATATCTTTCAACATAACCAGGCGTTTCATCACGTTGTTGCGTTGATTGGTGAAAATTGCCAACTTGAGCAATTAATTTCACGCATGCAATTCTCATTCATGATGATCCAGCTGCGCGAATTTCTAACCGGCGAACCTTCAGACCGCTCGATCGAAGAGCATTTCGTCATCACTGACGCAATACTTTCAGGAGACGCCAAGGCGGCAGAAAAGGCGATGCGGACGCATATCACAAGAGCCGGGGAGCGGTGCGCCTCCGCGCCTGATTTTCTTTTCAGGCCGGAGGAGCGGATTTGAATCGACGGTGCGTAAGCTTGTCGCCCGCTTCATCCTCATCCATTTTCGGAGCTTAACGAGCATCAACCATTCCAGAAACTGGTATAAAAACCGGCCGACGTTCGGGGCCTGTCAGACCCTGTCGCAGAATTTCCAAAAAAGCACAATGATAAGATAAACAGGGACTATCGCTTCACCGAAGTGGTGCAGTGCAGTGAGAAACTGGTCGCCCGGCGCGCCCACACACCTCACAATTGACAGAAAATATTACAAATAATATTGTATTACAATACGTGGCGAGGTCCTGGGAGATTTTGCGACGACTCGGCTTATGTTGCTGATGCTTTCGCAGATTGAAGGAAACATACGAGATTTCATCGTTCCATTTAAGCAAGTGCACGAGAAGGTACTGCAATGGGTCGCCCCTTTCCCGCATCAATGGTTCGCACTTTGGCCCCGGCCAATTATCCCTCGCCTAAGTCGGGCGACTGGATCGTGAGAAATTTCAAATTTCACACTGGCGAAACAATGCCTGAACTGCGTCTGCATTATACGACAATCGGCGAGTCTTCGGCGGAGCCTGTGCTCGTGCTTCACGGCTCCGGCGAGTCCGGAACACACATGCTGAACCCAAACTTTGCCGGATCATTATTCGGTCGGGATCAACCGCTTGATGCGTCAAAATATTACGTCGTCATTCCGGATGCCATTGGCCACGGCCAGTCATCGAAGCCATCCGATGGATTGAAAACGCGCTTTCCTAAATATGACTACACAGACATGGTCGATGCCCAGTATCGCCTGATCACCGAGTGCCTTGGCATCAAGCATTTACGGCTCATCATCGGCTATTCGATGGGGGGAATGCATGCCTGGATCTGGGCCACGCGATACCCCCGCTTTATGGACGCACTTATACCAATGGCGTCTCAGCCGAGCGCAATGGCAGGACGCAACTGGATGTTGCGGCGAATCATGATCGAAACGATCCGCAACGATTCCGAATACAACAACGGCAACTATACGGCGCAACCACAAGTCATGCGGTACGCCATCAATGCCTATCAAATCGCAACTGATGGAGGGACGCTAGCCTATCAGCGGTTGGCGCCGACCACTGAAAAGGCCAGCAAGATAGTCAATGATCGGCTTGCCGCACCGGTGACGTCAGACGCCAATGATTTCATCTACCAATGGGAAGCCTCCGGCAATTACGATCCCTCCACCAATCTGGAGCAGATTCAGGCGACGCTATTAGCCATCAATTCTGCCGATGATGAACGCAATCCTCCGGAAACAGGGGTGATGGAAGCCGCGCTCACGCGTTTAAAAAGCGGCAGACTTCATCTGATTCCAGCAAGCATAAATACTTGCGGACATCACACGACATGCAACGCAGCGCTCTACCGAGAGCAACTAGCTCAGTTGCTGCGTGCGGCTCCTCGGAACATGCCGTGAGGGACTGCATAAACGCGATTTTACGTAGCCAGCTTGGCTGGATATGGCTGAGCGCTGATTTACAAAACATGCCCTGCGACGAAACCCGCGTTAAGTGGAAGTGTCGGCGTCAGCTAAGGCCATAGGTTCCTGGAATTCTTTCTTATTCCCTGTTCGATCAGCAGATAGGCTGTGTCTTACAGGTCTCGATTAACCAAACGCCTCATCATTTTACCACAAATAATATTGACTTTTGAGCAAACGATTGCACAGTGCAAACGTTAGCGCGCGCTAACGTTTGCACAAAGCGAGGCGGCCCAAATCAGACCTCGCCAATAAAAAACTCAAATTATTTATCGGGGGATACGGATGGGCATTTTCGACAAATACAAAAAGGCAGTTATTATAGGCATGCTCGCGTTTGGCGGGTCTGGTGCAGCTTCTTCTGCGGCGGATCTAGGCGACGTTTTTAAGGCCGCAGCATCCCAACTTCCTGACAAACTGACATGGAAGGGCGTCACCCTTTATGGCGTGGTTGATGTCGGTTACGGATATACAACGAGCGGTGCTCCGGTCGGCGGGGCTTACTGGGGCATCAACTCCCTTGCCTATGCCACCCCGGCTGGCCAACGACCGATTTCAGCTCTTCCAAATACTCAAGGGTTATCCTTTTTCGGCATAAAGTTTGAAGAAGAAATTGGTGGCGGCTGGAAAGCTATCGGTGATTTTAAAGGCGGATTTAACCCTCTGACCGGCCAGCTTGACGATATGTGCGCTGCGCGAGTCGCGAACAATGGCAAGCCAGCATCTCAACAGACAGTCCATGGCCAAGGCGCGAGATGCGGCGATCTTTTCAATGGCGGGGCATGGATTGGGCTCACGAACCAGGCCTTCGGCACTTTCAGCATTGGCAAACAAACTTCGCTTTCCGGCGAGCTTATGTACCAGTACGACGCACAAAATAAGCTTCCGAGCCTTTCGCTGCTGTTGTGGGAAACTCCTGGAATTCCTCCCTGGGACTTCCGATGGAATAACTCAGTAAAGTGGGCTTATCAGAACGGGCCATTCCATGCAGCGGTCATGTATGCTCAAGGAGGTCAAGATTCAGGCATGCATGGAGATGGTTACGGGGGCACCATAGGTGCTAACTGGCAGAGCTTCTCGATCGACGCCGTATACCAAAAGATGAATAGCGCCGTATCGAGTAGTGTTTTTGGAGTCGGTGCTTGCGGCGTGACGGGCACTCCAAGTTGTAGCACTCTGAAAGTTACTGCAGCCAACGTCTATGATGTGGGGCTAATGAGTAGGTATACCTATGATTTCGGCGATCGAGCCTGGGGTGGCAAGCTGTCATTCAACGCCGGCTACCAGTTCTCCTCGTATTCGACCCCCTCAAATCCAATTTCGGTCGGAGATACCGGCCTAGGTGGCTATACGTTCGGCTCGGTCAACAATACCGCCTATGCTTACGGGAGTCTCAATGCCAATACTTTTTGGGTGGGCGCGAATTATCAAAACGGACCATGGAGCTTCATAGCTGCCTACTATCTCTGGAAGCCGGACTTCTATAAAAATTCACCAACTTCTATATTCTGCTCCACGAGCGTTGCACCCAACTGTGCCGGTAGCATGAACACCGCTTCAGCGTCGGTTATCTACACAGCCGACAAGCACCTTGATGTCTATGCCGGATATGTTTGGTCCGACTTGCATGGCGGCCTTGCCTTCGGATTCCCCACAACAAATGTTAACACTTTCCTGTCGGGGCTAATATTTAGGTTTTAACGAATCTCGGGTTGCCGGAGCGAGGGACATGCTCCGGCGACTTCTTCGGGGAATCATTCCATATCGCTCATTATGCGAATTGGATCCTATAACGCGTATTCGCTTATCGGTTGTCATGGATTGCAGGCACAGACCATCGAGTTTTAACCCGGCAAGACGCTTAGTTGGCCGGCAACATCCGCTTTGGGTCAAGAGCAAACATCTCGGAATACTGAAAGCGAGTGTAGTAGAGACGGAAATTTCTGATCATTCTGGCCAGCACTCAGTGCGATCGAACCGGTCTCTGGCCCAACTCCTCTGAAAACGGGAATATTTTGTGAGAGGGTCGGAGAATACTGGCCGATTTCGGTCGGGTTGGCGGAAAAACGGCCTCTATAGAGAATGCCCTCGTGTGAAAAGCCCGCTGTTTGCAGGCCTTTCTGCCTCTAAAAAATAATATTCTGCAAAACCCGGACTGCCTGGCTGGGGCGGGAGGATTCGAACCTCCGCATGGGGGAATCAAAATCCCCTGCCTTACCACTTGGCGACGCCCCAACAGCATCAGGCGGTGTCATGCGCGCGTCGTCGCCGATTCAACCGCTGACTCAACCTTGGCCACACGTCGGTCTATAGAGGCCGGGCCGGCGTTTCAACAGCCAAAACAACGATTTCGCCGCCAAAATCAACTCAAAATCGCTTGGCCGAATGGCGAGTTGAGAAGCCCCGCTTTTCGTGGAAACGTGCGGCGAAATCACAGCCGGGTCTGACCAGGATCGCCTCATGACCTACCGCGCACCGATCGCCGATATTCTGCTGTCGCTCAACCATGGTGCGGGATTTGTGGCCGCGGCCAAGGACGGACATTATAATGAGTACGACCCGGATTTTTCCGCTGCCGTGATCGAGCAGGCCGGCCGCTTCGCCAGCGAGGTCCTCGCTCCGCTCAACCGCGTCGGAGATGAAAAAGGGGTGACACTCCAAGACGGCAGCGTCACCTGCGCGCCGGGCTGGCCGGATGCCTACGCACAATGGTGCGAGGCCGGATGGAATGCGGTGTCCGCGCCCGAGGCATATGGCGGTCAGGGATTGCCACTCGCGGTGCATGCGATCTGCAACGAGATCTGGAGCGCGGCGAATATCGCATTCGGCCTGTGCCCCCTGCTGACGTCGGGCGCGGTCGAGGCCCTCGCCGCGCATGGCAGCAACCACTTGAAAACAACATTCCTCCCCAAGCTGGTCTCCGGCGAGTGGACGGGCACCATGCAACTCACCGAGCCGCAGGCCGGCTCCGATGTCGGCGCGCTACGCACCCGCGCCGAAAAACAGGCCGACGGCAGCTATCGGCTTCACGGCAGCAAGATCTTCATCACCTATGGCGATCAGGACATGACGCCGAACATCGCGCATCTTGTGCTTGCGCGCCTGCCCGGCGCACCCGCCGGCACCAAGGGCATCACGCTGTTCCTGGTGCCGAAATTTCTGGTCAACGAGGACGGCTCGCTTGGCGCGCGCAACGACATCTTTGCCAGCGGCCTCGAGCACAAGCTCGGCATGCATGCTTCTCCCACCTGCACCATGAGCATCGGGGATAAAGAGGGCGCGGTCGGCTATCTGGTCGGCGAGGAAAACAACGGCATGGCCTGCATGTTCACGATGATGAACCAGGCGCGGCTGAATGTCGGCATTGAAGGCGTCGGCATCGCCGACCGCGCGTATCAGCAGGCGCTCGGCTATGCGCAGGACCGAAAGCAGGGCCGCTCCATCGGCAAAAAGGGCGACGGTTCCGATCCGATCATCGTGCATCCTGACGTCAAACGGAACTTGATGCTGATGCGCACCATGACAGCGGCGGCGCGCAGCATCTGTTACGCCACTGCTGTCGCTATCGACATCTCGCATCGCGCCGCCGAAGACGCCATTCGCGCAAAAGCCCATGCCCGCGCCGCGCTGCTGACGCCGCTGGCAAAGGCTTTCTCCACCGACATAGCCAATGAGGTCGCCGCCATCGGCGTGCAGGTTCATGGCGGCATGGGTTTCATCGAGCAAACGGGTGCCGCGCAATACGTGCGCGACGCGCGCATTCTCACCATCTATGAAGGCACCAACGGCATTCAGGCCATCGATCTGGTGATGCGCAAGCTGGGCGCCGACAAGGGCGCGGCGATGACGCTGCTGCTCGACGAGCTCTCGGAAATCGTCGCGAAAGTCGAGGCGTCGAACGATCCCGCTTTCGGGGCCACGGGTGCAAAGTTGCGCGAAGCCCTCGATGCCGCCGCGCGTACGAGCAAATGGCTGCTGGAGAAAATCTCAACCGCGCCCAACGACGCGCTCGCCGGCGCAACGCCATATCTGCGGCTTGTCTCCACCGCGGCCGGCGGCTGCCTGCTCGCCCGCGAGGCACTCGCCGCGCATGGCGACGAGATGTTCCAGAGCGATGCGCCGCGTTACGTAGCGCTGGCGCGATTCTTTGCGGAGAATGTCGCGGTGCAGGCCGGAGCACTCGAGCGCAGCGTGATCGACGGCGCGGACGCGATCAATCACGCAGACACAGTGCTGGTGGGATAATTTCTCACCTTCTCCCCGAGAGGAGAAAGTGAGAAACAATCAACGCTCAGCGGGAGAATCCGGTGCCGTTCTTCGGGCCACCCTGATAGGCCCGGCTGTTGCCACTCACGATCACCGGCACGTCCATACTGGCCTGAGCGTCATAGACCGACGAGGTCTGCACCGGCCGTGGAAAAGTACGTGCATCTGATGTGATAGGTGCTGCGTAAGCAACGCTCGCCACTGCGAACATCGGCAACGCAAGTGAAGCCGCCAAAGCAATCTTGTTGAACGCTGTTTTCATGTTCTTCTCCTTGCAAGCACGTATGGAAGGCTGGATCGCCTTCGCAGCATTTGCCTGTCGAGAAGAGGTACGGGACGATCAGCGGTTGGTTACAACTATCACGGAGAGGTGAGCGTTATTTAACTGCGGACTCCACGTTAACGAAAGACCGCCAAACAAATTGGCAGATGAGCGCACTGCTTAAATCAGCGGCTTCAGTCCCGCCTCGATCTCCGCGCGGCGCGGTTCGAGAAACGGCGGCAGTGCGAGTTTCTCGCCGAGCGTTTCCATCGGCTCATCGGCGTGAAAGCCGGGACCATCGGTCGCGATCTCGAACAGGATTCCGTTCGGCTCACGAAAATAGAGACTGCGGAAATAAAAACGGTCG
>DASWQB010000464.1:0-1863 GCA_036398335.1 Afipia sp.
GGCGAGCATAGCCATCTGTTCAGCAAGATCCGCTTGACCAGTGACAATAGCGCCAGCATCCCCCATGGCACCCAGATTCTTCCCGGGATAAAATGAATAGGTCGCGGCGTTGCCGAACGTGCCAACCTGCTGACCTTTGTAACGCGCCAGATGCGCCTGCGCGCAGTCCTCAATCACCCACAATTTATGTTTGCGCGAGATTTTCATGATCGCGTCCATATCGGCAGATTGGCCGTATAAATGGACCGGAATGATCCCGACCGTGCGCGGCGTGATAGCGCTTTCAATCGCGGCGGGATCGATCGTGTAGGTGCCGTTGTCAGTATCGCAAAATACCACGGTGGCACCGGCATGTGTAATCATAGCCGACGTGCTTATCCATGAATGGGCAGTCGTTATCACCTCATCTCCGGGCTTTACGCCAAGCGCGGCCATCGCAAGATAAAGCGCGTCAGTCCCGTTGGCGCAAGAAACGCAGTGCTGCGCATCTACAGCCTTGGCAAAAGCATTTTCGAAAGCCTCAACGTAAGGTCCGCGAATAAAGGCGCTTTCACGAATAACCGCGGCCACAGCGGAATCGACTTCTCGTTTGATACTTTGATATTGTAATTGAAGATCTGCATAAGGCACAGCCATTGCGTTAGTCCATAGATCGCGGAAGTCTGCGCGCCGGGTTGCCAGCATACGTGCCGGCAAGCGTGATATCCTTCGTTACAACACTGCCTGCTCCAATGACAACGTCGTCACATATCTTGACGGGAAGAATGGTCGCGTTGGAACCGATAGAGACCCGATTACCGACCACCGTGCTCTCCCAAAGCTCTTTACGGCCTCTCGCAGGCCCACCTTCGGAAAATCTGTCATTGATGAACACGACACCATGTCCGATGAAACAGTCCTGACCGATAGTGACAAGCTCGCAAATAAACGCATGGGACTGAACGCGCGTGCGAGCACCAATTTTTGCCGATTTTTGAATTTCGGTGAACGGCCCAATGAAGCAGCCGTCCGCTATATCACACCCGTACAAATTGCACGGCTCGATAACGTTTACGGATAGTCCAAAATTGACATCTACGATCGCAGCAGGGCGGATGGTTGGACTGACCATTAGGACACTCCCAGGCGGGAAAACCGCGGTGTAAATCCGAGCGTCACTTCTTTGCCGGTCTCGATGGATTCATAAAGCGCTGAGATAAGCTCCAGGCTGCGGCGTCCTTCCAAGCCATCGACCAAAGCGGCGCCATTGTGCGCCAAGACATCCACCACGTGATTGTAGTACTCGCGATGCCCAAATCCGTAGACATTCGGCGGGTTGACAGAAAATTCCTCGATCACTGTTTTGTCGGATGGCAGCTCTTCAGCGAACTGCCAGTGTCTGATCTTGTTGACCGAAAAACCGGCAATTTCGACAGCACCTTTTTCGCCCAAAATTGATAACGACCCTTCTAAATCTTTCGGTCGTGCCGCCGTGGTCGCTTCAATAATTCCGAGCGCGCCATTACGAAACTTCAAAGTCGCGACCGCGGTATCTTCTGTCTCAATCTTGGCGAGTGCGGTGGAGGCACGAGCATGTACGCTCATGACATCTCCGAAAAACCATTCAAGCATATCGACATGATGGCTGGCCTGATTTGTAAGAACACCCCCGTCGTAAGCCCAAGTGCCGCGCCATTCATCCATGTCGTAATACGATTGCGGGCGACACCAGCGCACGCGCACAGTACCGAGGATGAGACGACCAAAACGTCCAGCCAGCAATGCTTCCCGAGCCTTTACAACAGGAAGATTAAATCGGTTTTGCTTTACAATGAATAATTTTACACCTGCCTCATCGCAGGCGCGTATCATGGCATCCGCGTC
>DASWQB010000465.1:0-1603 GCA_036398335.1 Afipia sp.
GCCGATGGCGGCGAGAAGGTCGCGGTCGAGACCGCCGAGGCGGTTGATCGACGTCACTGCCATATCCGCCGCGATTTTATGGCGGTCGCCGCGCACGTTCGGCTCGGGCCCGACCTGCACCATGGCGTTGGAATCGTGTCCCGCCATGGTCAGCACGCCGCGCGGGCGGTGATATTTGAACGAGCGCGACAACACATGACGCCCGGACGCCATCAGTGCGCTGGCGATGACGTCGCCTGCGAAGCCATGACACGGCGCGCCATCGAAGGTAAATGACAGTGTCTTCGTGCGATCGAGCAGCAGGCCCCAGCCCTCGTCGGACAATCTGTCGGTCATGATGTTTTGTCCGCGAAATAGTCGGCCGGACTTTTGGTCCAGAGGATTTCATCGGTGATGCGGTTACGGCGCGCGATTAGCCAGTTATTGCTCGGCGCATGCAGCCACCATTCATCGACCTCGCCGGCGATATTGTCCTCAATGAACAGATGGTCCGTCCATTCGCGGTCCGAACACGACGGATCGGGCGTGCGTTTGACGTCGCCCATCCAGACGAATTCCTGAATGTTGCGCGGGCCGTTGAGTGGGCAGGTCATGATCTTCATCAGGGTGACTTCAATGGCCGACCGAGGCGGCGCCCTTTTCGCCGACCAGGTCGAAGGAGTGAAAACGATCGAGCGCGAAAGGTTTCAGGAGATCGGGCTGGCGTCCGGTGGCGACGCATTCGGCCATGCGATAGCCGCACACGGGTGTTGCCTTGAAACCCCAGGTACCCCAGCCGGAATCGATGTAGTAGTTTTCAACCGGCGTTAGTCCCATCACCGGCGAGAAGTCCGGCGTCATGTCGGCGATGCCGGCCCATTGGCGCAGCACGCGCAGTTCAGCCATGAAGGGAAACAGCTCCAGCATGTGGGCCATCATGCCTTCCTTGAAATCGAGCGTGGAGCGCGACGAATAGAGTCCGTAGGGATCGACCGCGCCGCCCATCACCATCTCGCCGCGCGCGCTTTGCGAAATGTAGACGTGAAGCGAGCCGGAGACGACGATCTGATCGAGCATCGGTTTCACCGGCTCGGACACGCAGGCTTGCAGCGGCAGCGTCTTGATCGGCAGGCGGAAGCCCGCCAGTGCCGACACGCGGCTCGATGAGCCTGCGACAGCTTGCACGACCTTGCCGGCAAAAATCTTGCCGCGATTGGTTTCGACGCCGATGGCGCGATCGCCTTCTTTCAGGATGCCGGTGACTTCGGTGCCGGGGTGCACCTCAACGCCGCGCGCCATCGCGCCCTTGGCGTAGCCCCACGCAATCGCATCATGACGCGCGATCGCGCCGGGCGGATGATACAGCGCGCCGAGGATCGGATAACGCACCTCGTCCGACATGTTCATCGTGGGGCAGAGACGGGCGACCTCGTTGGCGTCGATCACTTCGGAGTCGACGCGGAGATGCTTGTTGACCTCGGCACGCCAGCGCGCGGTGCGCATCGCCGCGTCGGTGTGCGCCAGCGTGAAATGACCGCGCTCCGAATACATGATGTTGATGTCGAGTTCCTCGGACAGGCCGCGAAACAGCTCCACCGATTCTTTATAAAAGGCGACGCCTTCG
>DASWQB010000466.1:0-3965 GCA_036398335.1 Afipia sp.
CCGAATCCGGCCGATGACGTCCACGCCGCATGATCCCTGAAATACGGCGTCAGCATCAGGATAACGCCGACGAAGCCCACCACGACGGCGCTCCAGCGATAGACATGGACATGCTCTTTCAAGATCAGCGCGGCGAAAACCACGGTGATCAGCGGCGCAAGAAATGCGATGGCCGTGAAATCCGCAATCGGAATTCGCGCCAGCGCGCCGAACGTGCAGAACGTACCCACGACGCTGAAGATGCCGCGCACAAAATGCGCAGAAGGATACATGGTCTTGAATACGCCGCGCAGTTCCCCGCGCCAGCCAAACACCAGCAGGATGGGGATCAGCGAAAACAGAGAGCGGAAAAAGGCCACCTGCCCGACGGGAAACGTGCCTTCAAGATAGCGGACCTGCGCGCCCATCACGACGAACATCAGGGTGCTGGAAATCTTGAGCAGAACGGCTTTGAGGATATTCATCTACGGCTGGAAAAAGCGTGAAAGGAATAGGCGGCAACAGAACCACGGTGGCAGCGGCGCGAACAGCCATGCGGCCACATGGCTTTTTGCCGATCCATGCGAAGCCGATACCACGTTACGATTTTTTGGGACGCGGCGGACCGTCGACCGGGGGCAAGGATTTCAGATAGGCCGCGATCGCCAAACGGTCGGCATCGCTGAGCCGCGCCAGATTCTGGATGACCGGCACCATCGAGCCGCCGACCATGAGTTCTCCGTTCTTGAGAAAATCGGCCAATTCCGCCTCCGGTGTATCCCTGAGACCCTTTTGCGTAATGTTCGGCACCCACCCGCCATCTTCGAAGTCCGGCCCGCCCGCGAAACGCTGCGCCGCAACAATGCCGCCCAGCGCATTGCGTGGGCTGTGACATTCGGCGCAATGACCAAGTGCATTCACCAGATACGCGCCGCGATTCCATTGCGGAGTTTGCTTCGGATCGGGAATGAACGGCTGGCCGTCAAGAAACAAAAACTTCCAGCCGCCGACAAGACGGCGGATGTTGAATGGAAATTTGACATCATGGGCGGGCGCCTTGCCGGCAACGGGCGGCAGCGTCTTTAGATACGCGAACAGATCGCGGACGTCATCGACCTTCGCTTTCTGATATGAATTATAGGGAAACGCCGGAAAGTAATGCTGCCCCGACGGCGAGGTGCCTTTTGTCACCGCGGTGACAAAATTCGCTTCGCTCCATTTGCCGATGCCGTCGTTCGGATCGGGAGAAATATTCGGCGCATAGAACGTGCCGAACGGCGAACGTATCGCCAGGCCGCCGCCGAGGGAGGTGCGCGGCCCGCCATTGCCAGCATGGCATGCTGCGCAGCCGCCGGCATTGAACACCATCTCGCCATTAGAAACGTCGGCAGAATAGGACGGCAAAGCATCAGCCGGCACCGCTGACGGCTGCGTGACGATCCAGAACGCCGCGAACAGCACGATTATAGAACAAATGGCTATCACGAAAAAATGTCGCATCGAGGATGGGATCCCGAACTAAAGTAAACAGCGCGATGTTTATTATACACCTCCATACTCACCCCACAGGAGAAAACGATGAATCGCAGAATAATCGGCGCTGCCGCTTTCACGATTGCGACATGTGTTGCCCTCGCAGCACCCGCGCACGCTGAAAAAACGACTCTGAAACTCAACCTCACCTCGGCCAGCGAAGTCCCGCCCAACGACAGCGCCGGCAAGGGGATCGCCGACGTCACCTACGACAGCGATTCGAAAGTTCTGACCTGGAAGGTCACCTACTCCGGTCTTACCGGTCCGGCGACGATGGCGCATTTCCATGGCCCCGCCGAGGCAGGCAAGAATGCCCCCGTGCTTGTCCCGTTCAAGGATGCCGCGAGCGGCGCTGAGGGAAGTGCCACGCTCACCGACGCGCAGGCCGCTGATCTTCTCGCCGGCAAATTGTATGTCAACGTTCACACCGCCGCTCACCCCGGCGGTGAAATCCGCGCTCAAGTCGTGAAATAACGGGCGACTTTCCTGTCGGCGGAAAGGCGGATGCTTGCATCCGCCTTTTTTGCTTTGCGATGCGATCAACCGTTTCTGGTGCGGTAGGTCTGATGGCAGTTGCCGCATTGCTTGCCGATCGCATCGACACTTGCTTTGAGGCTGTCAACATTCGTTGTCGTTGACCTAGCAGTAGCCACCGCCGAACCGAAGCCTGAAATCTGATCAGCAAATCCAGCCTTGTCGTCCCATATTTTGGCCGACGGGCTATAGCGGGCGTCGGTCTGCACGCCCCTCAGACTCTCCGGATAAAGAGTCGGCAATTTCCGAACGCATTCCTCGAATTTTGCCAAAGCAGCGTCGACGGCCGCCTGATCATAGGGCTTGTCGCCTTTTACCATCGCAACAAGCACGCCGATCGCATCGCCATTCGCCTTCATTTGGGATCGACCGGGTGCGGCGGCGTCCTGCGCGGCGGCGACGCCGACATTCAATAAGATTGCGACAGCCGCCAATGCGAAACGCATCATGAAGGGTTCTCCCGGTCGGTACGAAGATAATAACGCTCTCAACATAGAGATTCGATCATTTGCGGCAATGGAGCGCAATTGGGGTATTTCGCCGCTGCCGCGGAATATATCTCAATGCTGTTTTTTATTCCGCAGTGCAGTCCACGCCTATGGACGCACCAGCACGCGCAGCCATGAACGCCCGAACATCATAAGGATCGACAGGCCGTAAACCAGCGCACCGACGACGATCAAAATGGCGAGAATTGTCTCCTCCCGAAATGACGTCATACCTGTCAGCGCATGTGCCGCCCAATGCGCCGCTCCCCAAAGCACGGCAGCGAGAACCACACCCGCGACGGCGAACTTCAGCAGTGCAAGCACGAACGCGCGGTCGAATTCCAGAAAATCGCGGCGCGCCGCAAAGAAGACCACCAGAAGAAGATTGATCCACGCACCCACCGCCGTCGCCAGTGCGAGGCCGATCTGCGACATTGTTCCCACCAGCGCGATTTTCAGCGCGACATTGACCGCAACACCTGTCAGCGCGGCCTTCACCGGCGTCGCAGTGTCCTTACGCGCGTAGAAGGTCGCGACCGCGCTTCGGATCAGCACGAACGGAATGAGCCCGATGGCATAGGCCGCGAGCGTCGCACCGGCAGCGGCGGCATCGGCCTTTGTGAATGCGCCGCGCGCGAACATCGCGCGCATGATGACATCGGGCACCGCCACGAATGCCGCAACAAACGGAATCGAGAACAACAATGTAAATTCGAAGGCGCGGCGCTGCGACGCCATCGCACCGGCATGATCGCCCGCCGTCAGCCGCCGTGACATGTCCGGCAACAGCACGGTGCCGATGGCGATGCCGATCACGCCGATCGGCAACTGGTTGAGCCGGTCGGCATAATAGAGAGCCGACAACGCGCCGGAGGCGAGAAACGTCGCGATGATGGTATCGGCGAACAGCGCCACCTGCGTGCCCATCGACCCCAGCGTCGCCGGACCCAGCGCGCGGAAAAATCCCTTCACATCATCATCAAGCTTGAGCGACGTGAATTTCGGCAACACGCCGTGATAAGCCGCATCGCCGGCAAGCAGAAAATATTGCAGGAAGCCGGAGATCAGAACGCCCCACGCCGCCGCATGGCCGGCGTTCGGAAAAAAAGCAGCAAGCGCCAGCGTCATCATCATCGCGAGATTGAGGAAGATCGACGCCGCCGCGGCGCTCGCGAAACGATGCATCACATTGAGGATGCCGCCATACAACGTCACCAAGGTGATCAACAGAAGATATGGAAAGGTGATGCGCGTCAGTGTGATCGCCAGATCGCGCTGTGCCGGATCGTCGGAGAATCCAGGCGCCAATAGCGAGATCGCCTGCGGCATGAACAGCCACGCCACGATCAGCAGAACGACCTGCGAGGCGAACAACAGAGTGAAAATACGGTCAGCGAACAGTTTTGCGGAGTTTGGCCCACCGCGATCCTG
>DASWQB010000467.1:0-4949 GCA_036398335.1 Afipia sp.
CAAGGGCACCTATTCGTCGTTCGAGGAACAGCGCGCGACGCGCGAAATGCTCGACGCCAAGCACGCCAAACGCCAGGCGGACGAGCGCAAACGCCTTCAGGACTTCGTCGACCGCTTCAAGGCCAAGGCGTCGAAAGCCAAACAGGCGCAATCGCGCGTCAAGATGCTGGAAAAAATGAAGCCGGTGACGGCGCTGGTGACGCAGGATGTGCGGGAAATCACATTCCCAGCACCGGAAAAAACGCTGTCTCCGCCGATCATCGCGGTCGATGACGTCGTTGTCGGCTACGATCCGGCAAAGCCCGTGCTCAACCGCGTCACGTTGCGCATCGACAACGACGACCGCATCGCTTTGCTCGGCTCGAACGGCAACGGCAAATCCACGCTGGTGAAACTGCTCGCAGGAAAGCTGCCGCAATTCTCCGGCAACATCGTGCGTGCTGCGAATTTGTCTGTCGGCTATTTCGCCCAGCACCAGACCGACGAACTCGATCTGGAAGGCTCGCCCTACGATCACCTTCGCAGACTGATGCCGGATGCGCCGGAAACGAAAGTGCGTGCCCGGGTCGGCGCCATCGGATTTTCCGGCAAGGCCGGCGACACCACGGTGAAAAGTCTGTCCGGCGGCGAAAAAGCGCGCCTTCTTCTGGGCCTTGCGACGTTTTACGGCCCGAACATGATCATCCTCGACGAGCCGACCAACCATCTGGACATCGACAGCCGCGCCGCGCTTGCCGAAGCCATCAACGAATATCCCGGCGCGATCATCATGGTCTCGCATGACCGTTATCTGATCGAGGCTTGCGCGGATCAATTGTGGGTGGTCGCGGATCGCACGGTGACGCCTTACGACGGCGATCTCGATGAATATCGCCGCTCGGTCCTGAGCGCGCGCGGCATGCGCGTCTCCTGCCGCGATCGCGAAGCCCCCTCGAAACAACCGCGGGCCAAGAGCGAAAAGCGCGTACCGCCCAAGCAGCAGATCGCGCAGGCCGAGGCGGAAATCGCGCGCATCAACGGCATCATCGAAAAAATCGACGTCGCGCTCGCGCTGCCAGATTTGTTCAAGCGTGACCCCAAGCAGGCCGCGCAACTGACCAAGGCCCGCGCCGGCGCGGCGCAGGCGCTCCAAAAGGCCGAGGAGCAATGGCTCGTGGCAAGCACATCATCTAAAACAGCGGCGGAATAATTCCCCGCTGTGTGTCAGGTCGCGGCGCGCTTTTTCGAAGGCTTCGCCGGCCTGACGGGCGCGGGCTGATCGACCCGTTCGATCATCGTCAGCCGTCCAGCGGTAAAGGTGTAGATGCCGGCGCGTGGTCCCTGAAGAAAGGTCGCGGTGGCAAGGCGCTCGCCGCGCTCATTGCGCGACAGGTTGACCGAGTTCGGCGTGCCGACTGCGCGCACGACATCGCATTCGGTGTGCCCGAGCGCGACGGGAGCGAGCGAAGCGACGCCGCTCTGTCCACCATCCTGAAGTGCATTGGCATCGGATGGCCCGGTTGGTGCAGCACCCGCACAAGCGCCTTCCGCCGACATCAAGTCTTCCGGCACAATGGGCTTATCGGGAGAGAGTGGCGGCGTTTCGATAGCAAGAGCCCTGTTGCCGAAGATTTTGCCCGGCCGCTGGAACCACTCCTGGTCCTTCATGTTGAAATCGCTCAGACCGCCAATGCTGCTACAGCCGCCGAGCACGGGCGCAGCGACGAGCATGGCCAGAATCCCACGCGTTACAAAATGGTTTCGGTCAACCTTCAACTGCAATCCCGCATGACATTCGACATTGTGTGAGGGAACAACCCCGCCCCGCACATGTCCCGGCTGGAAATAGCCGGAGGAACTCTTGTTTTTTGAACCTTTTTAAACCGGCACGGCTGATGCCACACCGGCGAAATCGGTGGCATCGGTCCCTAGCATCTTCCCACCACCTATTTGCGGCACGATGGTGGCTCCGCGCAACCCCGGGGGCGATATTGGAGCCGATAATCGCTCACAATCATTAATCGCAAATGGCAATTCTATTGGCGGCGCTGCCATTTGCCGCGCTCGTCGGCCTGCCAATAGGTCAATTCGAAACCCTGCGATTTGCAAGCGGTCCATGCCGCACGCGCGCGTTGCAGCGCGTCATCGTCTTCTCCGTCAAAGATCATGACAACGCGTTCATAGGCGGCGCAGTCGGCAGGCAGCGGCGCGCCATCGACAACGAAGCGGACGTTGGCGCCGTTGACATTGGACTCGTCGATCGTGAGTAAAATTGGATGGTCTGCGGCGTCGGCTTCCCGCCATGTCCCATGCGGAAGGAAGCTGTCTTCGCGGTAGGTCCACAGATGACCGTCGAATGCATCAGCACGCTCTTCCGAACCTGCCTGCACAGCGACGCGCCATCCGCGCTCCAGCGATTTCTCCAGGAGCGGCGGCAGCACGTTTTCGAGCGACATGCCTTGCAGATGATAGAATAAAATTTCCGTCATCGCTTCCACTCGTTAAAGAAACCGCTGCAGCACAGCGTCTTTTATCGTTTTGCTTCGTAGAAATCGGCGACGAGCTGATCGAGCAGCCGCACGCCGTAACCCGAACCCCAACTGGTATTGATATCGCTTGCAGGCGCACCCATGCCGGTGCCCGCGATGTCCAGATGCGCCCAAGGCGTGTCGCCGACAAAACGTTGCAGCAATTGCGCGGCGGTGATCGACCCGCCATTGCGGCTGCCGGCGTTTTTCATGTCGGCAAACTTAGAATCGATCTGCTTGTCGTACTCAGGACCGAGCGGCATGCGCCAGACCCTCTCACCGGTGGCCTGTCCGGCTTTCGTCAGCCGCTCCGACAATTGATCGTTGTTGGAAAACAAGCCGGCATATTCGGTGCCGAGCGCCACCATGATCGCACCGGTCAGGGTCGCCAGATCGACCATGAATTTCGGCTTGTATTTCTGCGCCGTGTACCAAAGCACGTCGGCCAGAACGAGACGGCCTTCGGCGTCGGTGTTGATGATCTCGATGGTCTGTCCGGACATGGTGGTGACGATGTCACCCGGCCGCTGCGCGTTGCCGTCAGGCATGTTCTCCACCAGCCCGATCGCGCCGACAGCGTTGACCTTGGCCTTTCGCGCGGCAAGCGCATGCATCAGGCCGACAACGCAGGCCGCGCCCGCCATGTCGCCCTTCATGTCCTCCATGCTGCCGGCGGGTTTGATCGAAATGCCGCCGGTATCGAAGCACACGCCCTTACCGATAAAAGCCACCGGCTTGTCGGTCTTGTTGGCGGCGCCGTTCCAGCGCATCACCACCATGCGCCCGTCATGAGCTGAGCCTTGCGAAACGCCGAGCAGCGCCCCCATTTTGAGTTTGGTCATCGCCGCGACATCGAGAATCTCGACCTGAACGCCGAGCTTGCGAAGCTGCGCCGCGCGGCGGGCAAATTCGGCGGGATACAAAACATTGGGCGGCTCGTTGACGAGTTCGCGCGCGATCAGAACACCATCGACCACATCGTTCGTGGGAGCGAAGGCCTTGCGCGCGGCGGCGACGTCAGCCACCGCGATGGAGATTTGCGCCTTGAGCGCCTGATCTTCGTCCTTGGTCTTGGTTTTGTAGCGATCGAATTTGTAGGCACGCAGGCGGATGCCCGCCGCGATCGAAGCCGCCTGATCGGGCTTGAGCGAGCCGCCCGGCAATTCTGCGATCATCGTCACCGCATCGTTGCCCGACTTCAGGCGCGCCACCGAGGTGCCGCCGATCTTGATGTAATCTTCTTCCTTGAGCGATCCGGCCTTACCGGTTCCCGTCACGATCAGCCGGCCAACCTTCAGGCCTTCCGGAGCGAGGATATCCAGCACCGAGCCGATTTTGCCCTTGAATTGCGCCGCCGCCGTCGCTCGTTTCACTGCCTCTTCGGCACCGGCCAGCGCCTTGCGGGTCGCAGGACCGAATCGCAGCGTCTCGTCGGTGAACACCACCAGAACGCCGCGCGGCGTGGCTGAAAACGGAACGAAGCCGACCTTTACGGCGTCGGTCATAAGCAAGTCCTTTCAAAAATCGCGGCTTTATAGCGCGGAGACAGGGAATCCGGGGTGGGACGCCCACTATGGCCCCTTCTTTCAGCGGCTGCAAAGCAACAGCTCGGGATGGTCACGCTATGCCTTTACAGGAGCCGCCGCCGACGTGGCCAGAAAGCCACGCAAGAGGTTTGTTAACCATTAGTTTTGAGGCCGCCTTGGGACAGCCATTTTATCGACCGATCAATAGGATAGTATGAGATAAATCAGGTCGCCTGAACCTGCCGACCGCTTCAGGGGGGCCTCCAAATGGAGGGCTGAAGCGGACAGTTTGGGCGTGTTGCCGTGGGGATAGTGCTGCCAGATGGGGTCGATCGTCACCTTTGGGTTCGGGACGATGTACGCGTGTGTCGGGTGCCACGGAATGGGGCCAGCCGCGCGCGCCGATTCGCGATTCCCGGTTGCCATATCCTTGCCTGCCATTTCCTCGCCCGCCATGTCCTTGCCCGCCACGTCCTTGCCCGCCATGTCCTCAACCACCGTGGCGCGCCCTCACCCATGATCGCCAACACCCTTGCACGCTATTTCGCCAAACGTTTCGTGGTGGCCTCTCTGTCGGTGTTCTTCGGCATTGTCATCCTGATCGTGCTGGTGGACTACATCGAATTGACTCGGCGCACCGCCGGCATGGCCAATGCGTCGGCGCTGATGGTCGCGCAAACATCGGTCTATCGCGTGCCGTTACTGCTCGAGCGGCTGATGCCGTTCTGCATCCTGGTCGGAGCGATGTCGTCTTACCTCGCATTGTCGCGAAGCCTCGAACTCGTGGTCGCGCGCGCGGCGGGCATCTCTGCCTGGCAATTCATGACGCCTGCACTGCTGAGCGCTCTGTTCCTCGGCGTGCTGGCCACCGTGGCCTATAATCCGGCTTCCGCCGCCATGCAGGAACGCGCGAAGG
>DASWQB010000468.1:0-4868 GCA_036398335.1 Afipia sp.
GAAACCTTCCTCGCGTTTGTCGAAAGAGGTCATATATCCATTCCGTCAGTTATGGGCGATATGCGGCTGGAGACCGAATACAGGTTCCCGAGCCTCTTGGCACCACGCTTAAGGTCGCAGGATAACAGATAAACAGGTCGATAAAACGCAAAGCATGCATCGAATTTGCACGTATTCCGCCGGAAAACCGGTGCCCACTTTTCCGGGAATACGCGTGTGGTTGCGTTGTATCGGGCGGCCCGATCGGTTAGGTTGCCGACGAGTCCAGTTCGCGGTTTGTTTCGCGATTCCGGGCTTCGCGGCAGCTCCGCCGCGGATTGCGTAAACTCCGGAGCATCCCGTCCATGGATTTCAACAACACACGGTACATCCCTATGAGCCGTCGGCGTCGCATCTACGAAGGCAAGGGTAAGGTTCTCTATGAAGGACCCGAACCCGGCACACTGATTCAGCATTTCAAGGACGACGCCACAGCGTTCAATGCGAAGAAACACCAGATCATCGAGGGCAAGGGCGTCCTCAACAACCGGATCTCGGAATACATCTTCCAGCATCTGAACGACATCGGCGTGCCGACGCATTTCATCAAGCGGCTCAACATGCGCGAGCAGTTGATCCGCGAGGTCGAGATCGTGCCGCTTGAGGTCGTGGTGCGCAACGTGGCGGCGGGTTCGCTGTCGCAGCGCCTCGGCATCGAGGAGGGCACGCAGTTGCCGCGCTCGATCATCGAGTTCTATTACAAGAACGACCAGCTCGGCGATCCGATGGTGTCTGAAGAGCACATCACCGCGTTCGGCTGGGCGACGCCGCAGGAGATTGACGACATCATGGCGCTGGCCATCCGCGTCAACGATTTCCTCTCGGGTCTGTTCCTTGGCGTCGGCATCCGCCTCGTCGATTTCAAGATGGAATGTGGACGGCTGTTCGAGAACGAGATGATGCGCATCATCGTCGCCGACGAGATCTCGCCGGACTCGTGCCGGTTGTGGGACATCAAGTCGAACGAGAAGATGGACAAGGACCGCTTCCGCCGCGATCTCGGCGGGCTGCTCGAGGCTTACACCGAAGTCGCCAAGCGCCTCGGCATCCTGATCGAGAACGAGCGCCCGTCCGGCACCGGCCCGGTGCTGGTGAAGAGCTGATCCGTCATCCTGAGGTGCGAGCCGCGTTGCGGCGAGCCTCGAAGGATGACCATCTAAAACGTCGCCCTTCGAGGCTCGGGCTTTTAGCCCTCGCACCTCAGGGTGACGCTTTCGAAATGGAAGCAATGATGAAAGCGCGCGTCACCGTCACTTTGAAAAACGGCATCCTCGATCCGCAGGGCAAGGCGATCGAGGGTGCGCTCAAATCGCTCGGCGTAGATGGCATCGCCAGCGTACGTCAGGGCAAGGTGTTCGACATCGAACTCGCCGGCGCTGACAAAGCGAAGGCCGAGGCGGCGCTGAAAGCCGCCGCCGACAAGCTGCTCGCCAATACGGTGATCGAGAATTACCGGGTCGAAGTGATAACGTAGTTCTGACTTAAGGCCACAACGAAACCATACTAGTGTGCCGCGACCTCGGGGCATGCTTTCCATGGAACGTTTTTCGTCGACACGATTTTTGTCACTGTCAATTTTGGTGCCGGTCCGCGCGGTGCTCGTGGGCTCAGGCGCTTTGGGACTGGCTCTAATCTTGGCATCAGTGCAGGGCGTATCCGCGCAGAATGCCGATACGCAGGACATCACGCCGCCTCCGGCTGTTGCACCGCCTTCGCCGCCACAACCGGTACCCGGCCTGTCCGTACCTTCCGCGAACGCCAATGATAAGCCCATCCCGCCCGGTGGAGTCCGTGTCACCACCCGTGTTCCAGATCCCGGGAAATGGGATCGTGTGCCGTCCGCACCGAACACTCCTCGGACGTTCAACTGCAAGGCGTTAGCCTGTCCCGATGCCTCGCGCGTGATCATTACGACGCTGCGCAGCCCAACTCGCAACCCTGATCCACAGGCGCTCGAGAAATACGCCAAGGTGGATTTCCCTAAGTTGATTCGTGCCCAGAGCGCGGCGCAGGATGTATTGTCCGATGGCGCCAATAAGATGGATACGCTCAGCAGCGGTGTGGCGCGGCTGAAAGATCATCCGGCCATTGTTAACGAAACGAAGTTTACCGCGGGTAAGAAAATCATCTTCATCAACACCGCGATCATCTTCGCCGGTCCGATCATGCTGCGCTTCTCCGCGATGTCGCCAAATCGCGAGCTGGCACGGAAGTCGGTTGGCGAATTCGTCGCCGCGGCCGAGATCAGCGAGGGTCCGCCGTTGCCGGTGACCTCCGGGGTGCAGCCGGTTCCGGTGCCTCTGACGCCGTCGAAGCCAGAGCCGTCCCAGACACCCAAGACGCAATCTCCACCTAACACACCGCAGAGCTTGTGAGCGGAAAATGGCCGGGGCAAGCCCGGCCATCGAACTCTCAACTTATGTCAGCGTGAATTCCAGATCGCCGATCTTGTCGATCGAGGACACGATCTTGTCGCCGGCCTTCAGCCATACCTGCTTGTCCTTCGGATAGCCCAGGATCACGCCTTCCGGCGTGCCAGTGAAGATGATGTCGCCGGGCTCCAGCGTCATGTATCGGGACGCGAAGGAAACGATCTGCCTGACGCTGAAGATCATGTCCTTGGTGTTGGCGTTCTGGCGCTCTTCGCCGTTGACGAGGGTTTTGAGGTTGAGGTTTTCAGGATCGATCTGGTCGGCGGTCATCAGCCATGGGCCGATGGGACCCCAGCCGTCGCCGGTCTTGCCCAGCATCCACTGGCCGCTCCGCAATTGCTGGTCGCGTTCGGAAAAGTCCTGGCCGACGGTGTAGCCGAACACGTAATTCAGCGCGTCGGCCTCGCTGACGTTGCGCGCTTCCTTGCCGATCACCGCCACAAGCTCGGTCTCATAGTCGAAATTCTTGCCCGGCTCCTTCGACACCGCGATGGTGCCGCCATGGCTGTTCAGCGTCGAATTGTACTTGTTGAACAGGATCGGTTCGGTCGGCACCTTCATGTTGCCTTCGGCCGCATGCGCCCGGTAATTCAGGCCGACGCAGAGAATCTTGCTCGGCGAGGTGACGACGGGAGCGAATTTCGCGGCCTTCTCCGCGACCAGATATTTGCCGCCCGCGGCTGTGGCCTTGTCGATGGTGCTTTTCAGGGCGGCGGGGTCATAATCGCCGGCAATGATCTCGTCGGTCGAGGCTGGCGCGCCGAGCTTGAAGGCGTCCTCGGCGGCGGCGACGTCGATAATGCCCTTATCGGTGCGCACGCCCAGCGAAGCCCCGTCTTTGCCCTGAAGCATCGTGAATGTCATTTTCTTGGGCGATGCCTGCATTTGCGGCTGTCCTTTTGGCGCGGGGGCGGCCTGTGCGAAGGCGTCGCGCGCCGTGCCCGACAGCAGCCCGCCCGCCACCACGCCGGCGGCGGTGGATTTGAGGAATTTTCTGCGATTATCGTCCATTTGTGTCCATCCCGGGTTCTTGTTGATCAGCGCCTGTTGCAACGCTGTGGGACCAAGCTAGCACTGGAAAGGGGCCCCTCAAGTAGGTACATGATGTCAACTCACCGTGACTCGCTGGAACCTCCGGAAGCCCAATGAAATCCGCCATTCTCGTCTTCCCCGGCATCAACCGCGAACGCGATATGGCGCGCGCGCTGAAGCTGACCTCCGGCCATGATCCGGCGATGGTCTGGCATGCGGAAACCACGCTGCCGAAGGGCACCGATCTGGTGGTGGTGCCGGGCGGATTTTCCTATGGCGACTATCTGCGCTGCGGCGCAATCGCGGCGCGCTCGCCGGTGATGGATGCGGTGCGCGCGCATGCTGCCAATGGCGGTCTCGTGCTCGGCGTGTGCAACGGTTTCCAGATCCTGTGCGAGTCCGGCCTGTTGCCTGGCGTGTTGATGCGCAACGCAAAACTGAAATTCATCTGCCGCGACGTGCATCTGCGCGTCGAGCGGTCAGACTCGCCGTTCACACGCGGCTACAATGCCGGGCAGGTGATCCGGGTGCCGGTGGCGCATGGCGAGGGCAATTACGCCGCCGATGAAGAGACGCTGAAGCGCCTCGAAGGCGAGGGGCGCGTGCTGTATCGCTACTGCTCGGCGTCGGGCGAGGTCGGCGACACGCACAACATCAACGGCGCGGCGGCATCCATCGCGGGTATTGTCAGCGAGAAAGGCAACGTGCTCGGCATGATGCCGCATCCGGAAAATCACGTCGAGGACATCATGGGCTGCACCGACGGGCGCGGGCTGTTCGCGGGCCTCGCCGCGCACCTGGAGAGCGCGGCGTGATGACGGACATTTTTGAGTTTTGGAAGAGTGTCGATTCGAAAACAAAAATCCATCCGGCGGACGAAGAAGTTCTATCTAAAGCGCAGCACAGCTTAAATCTGGATTGTCTACCAACTCCCTTTTATGGCCCCTTAAAAACGGCACCCATTGTTCTTCTGTATTTGAATCCTGGATTGTCGCCTAAAGATATCGAACGAGCTGATAATTCAGAAGAGCAGGAATTTTACTGGCGTCAGCGTCAGGGAAGTGAACCGCTTCGCAGCCAAGTGGGATTGGCTACGAAAAGCTGGTGGGTCTCTCGGGTTAAGCGCATCGACCGCGATCCAGAAAAACTGCGCGAAAAGTTAGCTGTACTAGAAATTTGTCCCTACCATTCGGCTACTTTTAATGATGCGTTTCTGATACCTCGATTGCCTTCATGTCAGGTGGCTCTAAACTGGGCACGAGAAGTCTTGTTTTATGAGGCTAGGCTGGAAAAACGAGTAGTCATTTGCTTGCGGGCAGCAAACGCTGGGGTCTGGAGGTTGGCTCACGTGATGGATTTCTTTTC
>DASWQB010000469.1:0-2873 GCA_036398335.1 Afipia sp.
TTCTGTCCGGCCGAAAGTGCAAAGGACAGGTCCATGGCCGGCAGGCGACGTCGATCTCAGCGATATCCTGCATCCAGCGCCGGCTGCGTCTGAGGCCGCGCTGACTTTTAGAGATGTGAGCGTCCGCTTCGAAGGCCTGACGGCCTTGAACGCGTTGAACGATTCAGTCCAAGCCGGCGCGGTGCACGGGATTATTGGCCCCAACGGCGCGGGCAAGTCCACCTTGCTCAACGTGATTTCAGGCTTCTACAAAGTCTCGGAAGGGAGCATCACGCTTTTTGGCGAACGACTCGATGCTCACAGCAACCACGCCAAAGCAGGAATTGCGCGAACATTCCAGAACACCGAGCTGTTCGGTGGAATGTCCTTGATCGATAACGTACGCGCGTCTTTTCATTACCGTTCGCGGGCAAATCTGCTCGATGCGTTGCTGCGCCTTCCCCGGCAGGTGAGAGAGGACCGGGAAAGCCTCGATCGTGCGAAGCGCCTGCTGGCCTATGTCGGACTTTCCGACTTCGCGGATAGTTTGGCGTCGAATTTGCCATTCGGACATCAGCGGCGTCTCGAGATCGCGCGCGCCCTGGCGCTCGGTCCACGCGTTCTGTTGCTCGACGAGCCTGCCGCCGGATTGACGCATACCGAAATCGAGGGACTTGCACTTCTTATCCACGATCTTGCCACGCGGGGCTTGACGGTCGTGCTGGTCGAGCATCACTTCGATCTGATCGTTGCCGTATGCGACCGCGTGAGCGTGCTCGATTACGGACAACTCATCGCCTCTGGAACTCCGGCGGAGGTTCAGTGCCACCCGCGCGTTCGAGAGGCCTATCTGGGCACGGTATCGGCAGCGTCGGCATTGGCGGAGAGCGCGGCATGAGCGAACCGTTGCTTTCGATCCGCGGGCTTCAGGTGGCCTATGGTCACATCGAAGCCGTGCGAAACGTGGATATCGACGTTGCCGCAGGCGAATTCGTCAGCATCATCGGCGCAAACGGCGCGGGTAAATCGTCGGCGTTGAAAGCCATTGCGGGCGTTGAAAAGCGCGCCTCGGGCACGATCCGGTTCGATGGCCGCGACATCGGGACTTTGCGGAGCTATCAGATATTACAGCGTGGCATCGCGCTGGTGCCGGAAGGCCGCTGGATTTTCAAGGACCAGACCGTCGAGGAGAATCTTCTGCTCGGTGCCTATCGCCGGCTCACGGCGCGCGATCCCGGCGTAAAGGCCGACACCGAGTGGACGCTTGAACTTTTCCCTCGTCTTCGAGAACGCTTTCGACAGCGCGCGGGTCTTTTGTCGGGCGGCGAACAGCAGATGCTGGCGATCGCGCGCGCTCTCCTGTCGCGGCCAAAACTCCTGCTGGTCGACGAGCTGTCGCTTGGGCTTGCGCCTGTTATCCTGGATCAGCTTTTCGAGGTGATCTCCGGCATCAACAGGCGCGGCGTGGCGATCCTGCTTGTGGAGCAGATCGCCTCGCGCGCGCTTGCCGTGACGAGCCGGACGTATGTTTTCGATCAAGGGCGCGTGAGCCTGTCCGGTTCCTCCTCAGAACTTGCTGTGGACCCGCGTATCGCAGATGTCTATTTCGGGACACAGCCCGCACAGCAATTAAAGGTAACGACACCATGACAGCCTTGACCGATCTGACATTGATCGATGTTGCCGCACGCATCCGTGACGGCAGCATCAGTTCGGAGGAGGTGACGCGTGCCTGCCTCGCAAGGATCGAGCGCATCGATCCCCTGATCAACGCCTTTACGAAGGTGGAAGCGGACAAGGCGCTCGAACAGTCCCGCGCGGCCGACAAGATTCGCAGCGCGGGCGGGGCGCTGCCTTTGCTTCATGGCGTGCCGCTCGCTCACAAGGATATGTTTTATCGCGCGGGTCAGGAGTCCGCGTGCGGCTCTGCGATCCGCCGCGGCTGGAAAGCCTCCACCACCGCCGACGTGCTGAAGCGGCTCGATGCCGCCGGTTCGGTGACGCTGGGACGCCTCAACATGTCCGAATTTGCGATCGGGCCGATCGGGCTGAACGCGCATTACGGGCCGACGCGCAATCCGTGGAATCGGGAGCATGTGAGCGGAGGCTCGTCGAGCGGGCCGGGGGCCGCGGTCGCGTCGCGGCTGGCGTTCGGAGCGCTCGGCTCCGACACCGGAGCATCGATCCGCGTGCCCGCCGCTGCCTGCGGCATTGTCGGTCTCAAGCCTTCATACGGATGGATCAGCACGGCGGGCGCGATGCCGCTGTCCGGAAGCCTCGATGTCGTCGGACCCCTCGGCCGGAGCGTGGCCGATGTCGCGCTTTTGACCGCAATCCTTGCCACGCCGGCGGACGAGCGATTGACGACGCCGTTTCATCCGGCCTTCTACGCCGCCGCGACGAGCCCGATCGAGACGGATCGCAGCGTTCGCATCGGCGTCTCTAAGGACTATTTTGCCCGCGACCTGCATCCTGAAATCGAAGCAAATGTCGAGCAGAGCGTTCGGCTATTCCAGTCTCTTGGCTATGCCGTGCAGAGCGTCGATACCTCCGCATTTGCAGAGGCCGCGGCACTTTATCTGTCGATCTTCGGCACTGAAGCCGCTTTGTTCCATGCTGCGACGTTCGAGGAGCGCTCGCAGGACTACTCGCCCCAGATACGCGCCCGCCTGAAGCTCGGGCGGCAAATTCCGCGCGACCAATATGAAGCAGCGCTCGCGAGGCGCACGCAGGTTCTTGTGCGCGCGCAGAGCGACATTTTTACCAAGGTGGACGTTCTCGTCGCGCCCGTCATCGGGCGCCCGGTGCCGACCATCGCGGAGGTCGATGTCGGCGATGGCGCGAATATGTCGGCGGTGGTCGGCGATTTTCTGCGACTGACGAATCCGGTCAAC
>DASWQB010000470.1:0-2823 GCA_036398335.1 Afipia sp.
GCGGTCAAGAAGCCATTGCCGAAGGAAGCTGTGAAGCCCGGCAAGTTCAAGCTGGCTGGCGGCACTGACAAGCCTGCTCCTGAAGCCGCTGCTCCAGAAGCGACTGCAGAGGAGGGCGCGTGATGGAACTGAACGTCACAACGCTGGAAGGCAAAGCCGCAGGTTCGGTCAAGCTGTCGGATGAGATCTTCGGTCTCGAGCCGCGCAAGGACATCATCCAGCGCGTCGTCAATTGGCAGCTCGCAAAGCGCCAGGCTGGCACTCACAAGACCAAGGACCGGAGCGAAATCTGGCGCACCGGTAAGAAAATGTACAAGCAGAAGGGCACCGGCGGCGCCCGTCACGGCTCGGCCCGCGTGCCGCAGTTCCGCGGCGGTGGCCGTGCGTTCGGTCCGGTCGTTCGCAGTCATGCTTTCGATCTGCCGAAGAAGGTCCGTGCGCTCGGTCTGCGTCATGCTTTGTCCGCCAAGGCGAAGGACGGCAGCCTGGTCGTGATCGACAATGCCGACCTGAAGGACGGCAAGACCAAGTCCCTGATCGGTCACTTCTCGGGTCTCGGCCTGACCAGCGCTCTGATTATCGACGGCGCGCAGGTCAATGACGGGTTCGCTCTGGCCGCGCGCAACATTCCGCATATCGACGTGCTGCCGATTCAGGGCATCAACGTCTATGACATTCTGCGCCGCCAGAAGCTGGTTCTGACCAAGGCTGCAGTCGATGCGTTGGAGGCGCGCTTCAAATGAGCACTCATGATTCGCGCCACTACGACATCATCGTCGCGCCGGTGATCACCGAAAAGGCAACCACGGCCTCCGAGCACAACAAGGTCGTGTTCAAGGTCGCCTCGAAGGCGACCAAGCCGCAGATCAAGGAAGCGATTGAGAAGCTGTTCGACGTCAAGGTGAAGAACGTCAACACGCTGGTCCGCAAGGGCAAGACGAAAGTCTTCCGCGGCCAGTTCGGTTCTCAGTCGGACGTTAAACGCGCTGTCGTGACCCTCGAAGAGGGTCACCGCATCGACGTGACCACCGGACTGTAAGGTTTACGACGATGGCATTGAAAACATTCAACCCCACGACGCCCGGCCAGCGCCAATTGGTGATGGTCGACCGCTCGGCGCTCTACAAGGGCAAGCCGGTCAAGGCGCTCACCGAGGGCAAGCATTCCAACGGCGGCCGTGGCAACACGGGTCGCATCACCGTGCGCTTCCGCGGCGGCGGCCACAAGAAGGCCTACCGCCTGGTCGATTTCAAGCGCACCAAGGTCGACGTCGCGGCCAAGGTCGAGCGTCTGGAATACGATCCGAACCGCACCGCGTTCATCGCGCTCATTACTTACGCCGATGGCGAGCAGGCCTATATCCTGGCGCCGCAGCGTCTGGCGGTGGGCGACACCGTGATCGCCGGCACCTATGTCGACGTGAAGCCCGGTAACGTCATGCCGATGGGCAACATGCCGGTCGGCACCATCGTCCACAATGTCGAGATGAAGATCGGCAAGGGCGGTCAGATCGCGCGCTCCGCCGGCACCTACGCCCAGATCGTCGGCCGCGATCATGACTACGTCATCCTGCGCCTGAACTCGGGCGAGCAGCGTCTGGTTCACGGCCGCTGCATCGCGACCATCGGCGCGGTGTCGAACCCCGATCACATGAATACGTCGATCGGCAAGGCCGGCCGTACCCGCTGGATGGGCTGGCGTCCGCATAACCGCGGCGTCGTCATGAACCCCGTCGACCATCCGCATGGCGGCGGCGAAGGCAAGACGTCGGGCGGCCGTCATCCGGTGACCCCATGGGGCAAGCCGACCAAGGGCAAGAAAACGCGGTCGAACAAGTCGACCAACAAGTTCATTCTCATCAGCCGCCACAAGCGGAAGAAGAAGTAAGGAAGCCGGGCAATGGTTCGTTCAGTCTGGAAAGGCCCGTTCGTGGAAGGCTCTCTGCTCAAGAAGGCAGATACCGCCCGCGCGTCCGGCCGTCACGACGTCATCAAGATATGGAGCCGCCGCTCGACCATCCTGCCGCAGTTCGTCGGCCTGACGTTCGGCGTCTACAACGGTCAAAAACACGTTCCAGTCGCTGTGAACGAGGAAATGGTCGGTCACAAGTTCGGCGAGTTCTCGCCGACGCGTACCTTCCATGGCCATTCGGGCGACAAGAAAGCCAAGAAATAAGGGCTTGAGGACTTAAAGTCATGAGCAAACCAAAGCGCGAACGGGTTCTCCCGGATAACGAAGCCAAGGCGGTGGCCCGCATGCTTCGCGTCTCGCCGCAGAAACTGAATCTGGTGGCGCAGCTGATCCGCGGCCGCAAGGCGTCGGCGGCACTGGCCGATCTGCAGTTCTCGCGCAAGCGGATCGCGGGCGACGTTAAGAAGTGCCTGGAATCGGCGATCGCCAACGCCGAAAACAACCACGACCTCGATGTCGACGCGCTTGTCGTCGCCGAGGCGCATGTCGGCAACGGCATCGTGATGAAGCGTTTCGCACCGCGCGGCCGTGGCCGTTCGGGACGTGTATTCAAGCCGTTCTCGCAGCTGACGATCGTCGTTCGTCAGGTCGAGGCGGAGGCTGGCGCCTAAGGGCGCGGGAGACAACGATGGGTCAGAAGATCAATCCAATCGGGCTGCGTCTGGGCATCAACCGGACCTGGGATTCCCGTTGGTTCGCCGGCAAGAACGAATACGCCAAGCTCCTCCATGAGGACGTGCGGATTCGCGAAGTGCTGATGAAGGAACTGAAGCAGGCGGCTGTGGCGCGCATCGTGATTGAGCGCCCGCACAAGAAGTGCCGCGTGTCGGTTCATTCCGCGCGTCCCGGCGT
>DASWQB010000471.1:0-8512 GCA_036398335.1 Afipia sp.
CTTGGCCCTATCCGTCTTCGCTGATGATCGGCTGTACCGCGCGGGCGCTGAACACCGACATCATCGTGGATACGACGGAGCTGGAAGACGCACGCTGGTTCGAACGGACCGAGATCATGACCATGCTGCAAGGCCTCCATACACAAGGCATCGTCGCGCCCCAGCGTATCGCCATCGCGCGCCATCTGCTGGAGCAATGGGTCGCCGAGGTCCTGTAAGGCGTGGAACCCACGCTGCGCGACTGTGTGGCGATGCTCACCGAAAGCCGCCGCGGCTCCTTCGTCACGGGCGTATGTCTGGAGGCGCAAAGGCGCGGCATTCCCGTGATCCTGGACGCCGACCCGGCTATTCCGCTGGACGACAAGCTGTTTCAAGCCTCCTCGCAGGTCGGGTTCTCTGCCGAGGCCCTGCATGTCACCGCCGGTGACAGCGACGACGTGGCGGCGCTACGCAAGGTCGCCGCGCTGACGCCGGCCTTCGTTGCCGTCACCAATGGCGCGGATGGCATGACCTGGCTTGATCAGGCTCAGGAGCCACGCCACATGCCGGCCTTTCCGATCCATGCGGTCGATACGCTCGGGGCCGGGGACGTCTTCCATGGTGCCTTCACGCTGGCGATCGCCGAAAAACGGCCGCTGGAGCAGGCGATGCGATTTTCCGCAGCCGCCGCAGGGCTGAAATGCAGCCGGTTCGGCGGCGCTTTCGGCACCCGCAACGTGCTGAAGTAGAAGAACTTTTAGGTCAGACCCCGATCATCCGTTCCGCCTAACTGTCTCGCTCAGTAAAACGCCGCTTGATTGAGAAGATTTTTCTATATATCAGGTTAAGCAGCTTAGTATTTGGAAGAAAGTTCTTCTCATGCCCGACCTTGCTCTCGCCACCCCTGTTACCGACGCCAGCCCGCGCCGGCTCGATGCCATCGACCGTAAAATCCTGACGGTCTTGCAGGACGATGCCTCGCTGTCCGTCGCCGAAATCGGCGACCGGGTCGGCCTGTCCTCGACGCCGTGCTGGAAGCGAATCCAGCGCCTCGAAGCCGAGGGCATCATCCTGCGCCGCGTGGCTCTGGTCGATCAGAACAAGATCGGGCTTGGCATCACCGTTTTCGTATCGGTGGAAAGCGGCGATCATTCCGACGCTTGGCTTAAAAGATTCGCAGAAGCCGTCACCGCGATGCCCGAGGTCATGGAATTCTACCGCATGGCCGGCGATGTCGATTACATGCTGCGCGTGGTGGTGGCCGACATGCAGAGCTACGATGTGTTTTACAAGAAACTCATCAGCGCGGTATCGCTGAAGAACGTCACCTCGCGCTTTGCGATGGAAAAGATCAAGTCCGTGACGGCGCTGCCGGTGCCGGCATTGGCTGTGGCCTAGGCCGATTCCCCTTGCCTGAGGGGTGTCCGGCGCCACGTCGGCGACTGTCCTGATTTACGGGGCATTAGCTTTATTTCGATATTTTCATCCGCATGAAGCCCGAGCAGGAATTGCACGTGAGCGGATGGTCGGCGTGGTTGAAAGCCACTGCGCTGCTTACAGCAAGTTCAGCCGTGCTCGCGGCCTTATCAATGCATGTCCGCCCGGATACCGAGATCGTCGCCGCGATCTTCCCTCCATGGTGGAGCGCGCGGCACGCCGTCCTGGCGGTAGCTGAAGCGGATGCCATGCTGGTGCGCGGCGGCGCGATTCCCGCGATCGTGATCGTCAAGCCCGCACGAGACGACGGGCTGAAGAAATTGCGTTCGGCCGGAGCCTGGTTCGCAGTCGACCCACAAGCTGTCGCGGCCTGCTTCTCGAATACAACGGCGAATAAAATTTGAAGGATGAGACCATGAATGCCGGAAGCGATCTGGACACCCGCATCACAAGAGTTGCCGACCTAAACGGATTGCGTCAGACCGCAAGCATTGTGTTGATCGCGCTGCTTTGGGTGCATATCCCCGTCTCCATCGCCATCGGCCTGCTGCGCGGGGCCGATTGGATGACACCGGCCCTGATGATAGCGGCCCTGGCCTGCATTGCGACATGGTGCTGGCGGACATCTGGCAGCGATCTGTCGACGCGGCTGATCGTCGCCGTGGCCCTGATGGGGGATGTCGCGATTTTCGTCTATCAAATGGCGGGCCATCCCTGGCAGCTCGACATGCACATGTATTTCTTTGCCATGCTGGCGGCGCTGGTGGCGTATTGTGACTACCGCGTCATTTTGATCGGCACCGTGGCCGTCGCGGTCCATCATCTGGCCCTGAATTTCCTGCTGCCTGCCGCGGTCTATCCCGGCGGCAGCGATTTCGGCCGCGTCGTACTACACGCGGCGATTCTCATCCTCGAAGCCGGCGTGCTGGTATGGATCGCTTCCGAACTTGCGCAGCTTTTCACGATGACGAGCCAGAAATCCGCCGAGGCGGATGCCGCCCGAGCCGCCGCCGAACAGGCCGGCGCGGAGCGCCGCGAGGCGGAATTGAAGGCTAGCCAGCAGAAGGATCTCACCATGCGCGAACTGGCGTCGGCCTTCGAGCGCAAGATTGGCCATATCGTCAGCGAAGTGGTGTCTGCTACCGGCGACCTGCGCTTCACATCTTCGTCGATCAAGGGCGGCACCGAGACGACTTCGCAACAGGCCACTGCCGCGGCGGCAGCTTCGGCGCAGGCCTCCAGGAATGTCGAGACCGTGGCATCCGCGACGGAGGAGTTGACCGCCTCGATCGGGGAAATCAGTAACCAGGTCACGCGCTCAACCGAAATCGCAGATAAAGCCGCAAAAGAGGCCAGCAAAACAAACGCCGTCATCGAAGGCCTTGCCGCCAGCACGCAGAAAATCGGCGAGGTGGTCACGCTGATCCAGACCATCGCAAGCCAGACCAACCTGCTGGCACTCAACGCGACCATCGAAGCAGCCCGTGCAGGCGAACATGGCAAGGGATTTGCGGTCGTGGCGAGTGAGGTCAAGACCCTCGCCAATCAGACCGCCAAGGCGACCGAAGACATCGCCGCGCAAATTTCCGGCATCCAGGCCGCAACCAGCGAAGCTGTCATGGCGATTCAGTCGATCGGGGCAACCATCGTCGAAATCAACGACATCTCGAACGCGATTTCTGCGGCAGTCGAGCAACAAAGCTCGGCAACACGGGAAATCTCCGGCAACATTCAGCAGGCGGCCGACGGCACAAGGAATCTGGATCGCAGCATCCTCGGTGTCACGGAAGCCTCGCAGGACGCCAGCAGCGCCGTGAGCAAGCTGCTTGATGCATCGAGCAGCCTGTCCGCGCAATCGGAACAGCTAAAGAGCGAAGTTGACGAATTCCTCGGCTCGATCCGGGCGGCGTAATTACTTCCTCTGCGCATGGTCGTCGGCGAAGCCCTTGAGAAAAATCGCGCGGCGCGCCGCGTCAGATTTTCTGATTATATTCGCCGACTTCGGGATGGGTTCGCAAAACGCTGTCCATCGCCTCGAACATGTCGCGCATGCGCTGCTCGGACACAGGGCTTTCCACCACCACCACAAGCTCCGGCTTGTTGCTCGATGCCCGCACCAGGCCCCAGCTTCCATCCTCGCAGGTGACGCGCACACCGTTGACGGTGACGAGATCGCGGATCGGCTGACCGGCAACCTTGTCACCCTTGGCCTGCGCAGCTTGGAAATGCTTCACAACGCTATCGACGATGCCGTATTTGGTCTCATCCGAACAATGCGGCGACATGGTCGGGGACGACCATGTCTTTGGCAGCGCGTTTTTCAGATCGGACATTTTCTTGTCCGGAGCGCGGTCGAGCATTTCGCAAATCGCAATCGCCGACACCAGCCCGTCATCATAGCCGCGGCCGACCGGCGCATTGAAAAAGAAGTGCCCGGATTTCTCGAATCCCGCCAGCGCGCCAAGTTCATTGGTCCGTCGCTTCATGTAGGAGTGACCAGTCTTCCAATAGCTCGTCTGCGCGCCCTGCTTTTGCAAAACAGGATCAGTGACGAACAACCCGGTCGATTTTACATCGACCACGAACTGCGCGTTCTTGTGAATCGCCGACATGTCGCGCGCCAGCATCACGCCGACCTTGTCGGCGAAGATCTCCTCGCCGGTGTTGTCGACCACGCCGCAGCGGTCGCCGTCACCATCGAAGCCGAGGCCGACATCGGCCTTGTGTTCGAGCACGGCATCGCGGATCGCGTGCAGCATTTCCATGTCTTCGGGGTTCGGATTGTATTTCGGGAAGGTGTGATCCAACTCTGTGTCGAGCGGAATCACCTCGCAGCCGATCGCCTCCATCACCTTCGGCGCGAAGGCGCCGGCGGTGCCGTTGCCACACGCGACCACGACTTTCAATTTGCGCTTGAGCTTGGGGCGCTTGGTGAGATCGGCGATGTAGCGCGCCGGGAAATTCTCGTGAAACTCGTACGAACCCGCCGGCTTCAGTTTGAACGCGGCGTTCAGCACGATCTCCTTCAGCCGTGTCATCTCGTCCGGCCCGAACGTCAGCGGGCGGTTCGCCCCCATCTTCACGCCAGTCCAGCCGTTATCATTGTGCGAGGCTGTGACCATGGCGACGCACGGCACGTCGAGATCGAACTGCGCGAAATACGCCATCGGCGTCACGGCGAGGCCGATGTCATGCACCTTGCAGCCCGATGCCAAGAGGCCCGAAATCAGCGCATATTTGATTGAAGCCGAATAGCTGCGGAAATCATGCGCGGTGACGATCTCCTGCTTCGCACCCAGTTCGGCGATCAGCGTGCCGAGCCCCATGCCAAGCGCCTGAATCCCCATCAGGTTGATTTCCTTGCCGAACAGCCATCGCGCGTCGTATTCGCGAAAACCCGTGGCCTTCACCATCGGCTCGGATTCGTAGGCATACGTATTCGGCACCAGTTCGGGCTTCGGCTTGGGAAACATCAATGACCTCGGAAAAGGAAGAAGGCGGGTGACGCAGCCATAAACAATGCTTTTGACCGTGAAAAGGCGGCAACAGGCATTTTGGAACGAAATTCGGCGGTTTGGCGGCTATATATCAACGCACCCAAAAAGGCTCCGCAAGACATGACCACCGACCACCGCCTTCAATACCCGGCCACGCAGCGAAACCGCGATGTTATTCTGCATGTTCTGCGCGGGGTTTTGCCCTCATCGGGCCTTGTGCTGGAAATCGCCAGCGGTTCGGGCCAGCATATCGTCCACTTCGCCAACGCCCTTCCCGGCCTGATGTTCCAGCCGTCCGATCCGGACGCAAATGCGCTGCGCAGTATCGCGGGCTGGATCGACGACAGCGGCGCGGGCAATATTCGCCCGCCCATGCTGCTGGACGCATCCGCGCATGCGTGGCCGGTGACAGCGGCCGACGCGATTCTGTGCATCAACATGATTCACATTTCACCGTGGCGCGCGAGCGAAGGACTGATGCGCGGGGCTTCGCGCATTCTGAAAAGCGGCGCGCCGCTTTATCTTTACGGACCCTACCGGCAGACAGGCGTTCTCACCGCGCCGAGCAACGAGGCGTTCGACGAAAGCCTGAAGTCGCGGAATTCGGAATGGGGATTGCGTGAGCTTGATGACGTGACAGCGCTTGCGAAATTGGCGGGATTTTCAGGACCGCAGGTCGTTGAGATGCCGGCGAACAATCTGAGCGTGGTTTTTCGGCGGGTGTAATTTTAATCTTTGTCATACGCGGGCGCGACCCGCGTATCCATCTGAAGAAAATTTCTTAGGAGATGGATTGCCGGATCAAGTCCGGCAATGACAATTAGAAGACAACCCTACTGCTCCATCAGGAGCCGGCCGCCGCTATATTCGAACCGTTTCAGCTTCGAGAGGAACGCCATGCCGAGCAGGTTCTGGCTCAGCACCTTGTCAGGCATCACCAGCGCATCGACATCCCGCACCACGACGCCGCCGACATCGATGCTGGCGATGCGCGCGGAGGCGGCCTTGGCCGATCCGTTGGCGGTGGTGACGTTCATGGTGTAGTCGCTGGGATAGGGACGAATGCCGATGCGCGCCGCGTCTTTCTCGGTCAGAGCGATCACGGTGGCGCCGGTGTCGATCAGAAACCCGATGTCGCGGCCATCGACGCGCGCGTCCGTCTGGAAATGGCCCCTGCTGTCAGGAACGAGTGAAACCGTGCGGCTGCCATTTTGCGCGGGCTGAATCGCGGCGAAGGCGTTCATGACTTTGGCGCGGTCAATCGCTTTGGCCTGCGCACTCGTTTCCGTCATCTTGTCCGCAAGTTGCGCCATGAACGTGCCGAGCACGGCCAGAATCGCTGAGACGATGATGATGGTACGCATGACGCCGACGCCCGCCTTTTAAGAACCGTCGTGTTTTCGAAGTGGATACCCGTTCGCGCTTAAGAAAACACGGCCGCTGATTTGGCTAATCACACCACGTTGGACCGCAAGTTGATCCTAATTGGCGCGAAAGCGTGGCAGTTTTCGATGAAAAGGGTGAGCGAATGATTAATGCGGACGTGAAGACGTCATGTTCCGCGCGGTTTGACGCGGCGAGTCGGCGGCGCGGAGGCAGGATCCTCCGGCCAGGGATGTCGCGGATAACGCCCGCGCAGATCGGTGCGCACGGCGGCATAGGAGCCGCGCCAGAATCCGGGCAGATCGCGCGTCACCTGCACCGGGCGATGCGCGGGCGAAAGCAGTTCAAGCACCAACGGAATTTTGCCTTTGGCGATCGAGGGATGAACCGTCAGCCCGAACAGCTCCTGCAAACGCACCGCGATCGTCGGCCCCTGTTCGGCTTCATAGTCGATGGGCAACGATGTTCCCGTGGGCGCTTCGAAATGCGTCGGTGCTTCGCGCTCAAGCCGCGCACGCAGCTCCCACGACAATTTGGCCGTCAGCGCGTCGGACAGATCGGCGGCAGAGAAATTCGCCAGCGAAGTTTTGTCGAATAGTGCAGGCACCAGCCAGTTTTCGGCATCGTTTGCCAGCGCGACATCGGACAGATCGGGCCATTCCTCCGGCGCGGTAGCGCGCAGAAACATCACGCGGTCACGCCATTGTTTCAACGGCTTCGACCATGGCAGGCGATCGAGACCCAAGCTCACAAGACCCTCGGCAAAAATGCGCGCGGTCTGCGCGGACGGCGTGACCGGCAGCGGCTGTTCGGACAATGTCAACGCATGGAGCTTTTTGCGGCGGCGGGCGCGCAGCGCCATCGCAGTCTTGTCGAAACTGATCTCGTCGACCACCTCAATATGGCCGCTGAATTCCGTCTCGATTTCCTCCTGCGTGATCGGCGCGGCGAGAAGGATACGGCCGCTGGCCGCTGTCCCTGTCAATTCTGCGACCGCGATATAAGGCTCGCGCGCCAACGCCGACGCCATATCGACATTCGCGCCGCGCCCATTCGCCAGCGTGAAACTCGCCTTGCCGCGATTGCGCGCGACGCGGTCGGGAAAGGCGAACGCGAGGATTGCGCCGGTGGAAAGATTTTGTGCAACGTCACTCCTTACACCCGCACCCGACTGGCCTTCGGCCAGCCACCCTCCCCGCAAGGAGGAGGGAGAAGAAGCAGATCGTCTCTTGGATTCCACCTGCTCGACCCATCGCTGCGCCAATTGCCGCGCGCTTTGCGCGCGCTGCGAGCGGTCGCGGCGAAAATTGTCGAGCCGCGCGTCGAGATCGACACTGTCGCCGCCGAGCCCGCGCTCGGTGAGGATCGCCGCGATCATCGCGGCTTTCTCGCCCGCACCGCGCCGCTGCGAATCCACGATCATGCGCGCAAGGCGTGGCGGCAGCGCCAGCGCGCGCAGGCTTTTACCCTCCTGTGTGATACGTCCTTCATCGTCGAGCGCGTCGAGTTCGCGCAGCAAAGCGCGCGCTTCAATCAGTGCCGGCAGCGGCGGAGGATCGAGGAACGCAAGACGGGCAGGGTCAGCAACGCCCCATTCAGCAAGATCGAGCACCAGCGAGGACAGATCGGCGCTGAGAATTTCAGGTCTTGTGTAAGCTTCGAACGAGGCCGTCTGCGGCTCGTCCCATAGCCGATAGCAGATACCCGGCTCAGTTCGTCCGGCGCGTCCCCGGCGCTGATCGGCGGCCGCGCGCGAGACGCGGACGGTTTCCAACCGCGTCAGGCCGATGTCCGGCTCATAACGCGGCACACGTGCCAAGCCGGAATCCACCACGATGCGAACGCCCTCGATGGTGAGCGATGTTTCCGCGATCGATGTGGCGAGCACGACCTTGCGCTGTCCTTGGAGCGCAGGAGAAATCGCGCGATCCTGCACGGCGGCATCGAGCGCGCCGAACAGCGGCACGATGTCGATATTCGTATCGCCGATGCGCTCGGACAAAAATGTTTGCGTGCGGCGAATTTCGGCCGCCCCCGGCAGAAACGCCAATATCGATCCGGCGTCCGCACGCAGCGCCATCGCGATCGCGTCCGCCATCTGGCGTTCGATCTGCATGTCCGGCTTGCGGCCGAGATAGCGCGTTTCAACCGGATAGGCGCGGCCTTCGCTTTCCACAATCGGGGCATCGCCGAGCAGCCTCGCCACCCTCGCGCCG
>DASWQB010000472.1:0-4386 GCA_036398335.1 Afipia sp.
CGACCAGCGGGAGCGCCGCGCCGACGCCTGTCAGGCCGATGGTCAGCGCCATCACAAGCCCGCTCCGCCCGCGTGCCACCAGCGGACGCCACGCCCAGGGCGATGAGATTCCGCCAATGCCGATCAAGCACCAGAACGCGCTTTGGGCAAAGGCGCCGCCGCCCGAATCGCGGATATAGGCAATCATGAAGGTCATATAGGCGATGTAGCCGGCGCCGTAGAGAAAGTAGCCGGCGAGATAAAGCACGATCGGCCGCAGCGAAGCGATCTCTTCGGAGCTGTCCTGTGGTGCGACTGGCACATCCGCGCGGATGAGAAACAGCGGCACCGCGAGAACGAGCGCGATGATCGTCAGCGCCGCCCACACGATCCACCACGACCCCGCCCCAAACGCGTGAAGCAGAAACGGCGCGGTCGATCCGGAAATAATGATGCCTATGGCAGGACCGATATAAAACAGTCCGATCAGTAGCGACGATCGCGCGGGTTGCGATTGCGCGATGGCGGCTCCGAGCGCACCGCCGCTCACCAGCGCGACGGCCGCCCCAATGCCCGAGAACAGGCGGGCGATTGCGAATGGCACGACATGCCCGGATACCGCGCATGCCGCCAGCGACAGAATCGCAATCAAAGCTCCGATCCAAACCGCCTTGAGCAGGCCGACGCGCGCGGCGATTGACGAGGCCGCGAATGCGCCGATGAGATAACCGACGGCGTTGATGGTGTTCATCGAACCCGCCGTGGCATAGGACCAGCCCAGCGCGTCGCGCATGTCCGGCAGCACCAGCGAATAGGCAAAGCGTCCCATGCCGAGTCCTATCGCGGACGCAAAGGCGAGCGTGAGAAGGGTGCGGGCGGGGTGCGTGCGCCATGATGCAGATGGCGGCGCGGGCAAGTCAGGTTGGGACATTTCAGGTTTCGCGCTCCGGCGCAGCGCTTTGTAAGGCCTTCGGGGGAACGAGGTATCTTGCAAAAGCGCCGCCATCGCACTAGCAAGTCGGCACCCACCGCCACAATTGACAATAAGGCATAGCGATCATGACAACGCATAAACTTTTGCTTCTTCCTGGCGACGGCATCGGTCCTGAGGTCATGGCCGAGGTTAAGCGGCTGATCGCATGGCTGAACACAGAGGGCATCGCCAAATTCGAGACCGAGGACGGTCTGGTCGGCGGTTGCAGTTATGACGCCGACAAGGTGGCGATCACGGACAAGACGGTGGCGCTGGCGAAAGCCGCGGACGCGATCATCCTCGGTGCGGTAGGCGGGCCGAAATGGGACAAGGTGCCTTACGAGGTGCGGCCTGAATCGGGGCTTCTTCGCTTGCGCAAGGATCTGGAGCTGTTCGCCAATCTGCGTCCCGCCATCTGCTATCCGGCGCTGGCCGATTCATCGAGCCTGCGGCGTGAGATCGTTGAGGGCCTCGACATCATGATCGTGCGCGAACTCACGGGCGGCGTGTATTTCGGCGAACCAAAAACCATCACCGATCTCGGTAACGGGCAAAAGCGCGCCATCGATACGCAAGTCTACGACACCTATGAGATCGAACGTATCGCGCGCGTCGCGTTCGATCTGGCGCGCAAGCGCCGCAACAAGGTGACGTCGATGGAAAAGCGCAACGTCATGAAGAGCGGCCTGCTCTGGAACGAGGTGGTCACGCAGGTTCACAACAATGAATACAAGGACGTCGAGCTTGAGCATCAGCTCGCCGATTCCGGCGGCATGCAGCTGGTGCGCCGCCCCAAGCAGTTCGACGTCATCGTCACCGACAATCTGTTCGGCGATGTATTGTCGGACATCGCCGCGATGCTCACCGGCTCGCTCGGCATGCTGCCGTCGGCTTCGCTCGGCGCGGTCGATCCGAAAACAGGCAAGCGTAGCGCGCTGTATGAGCCGGTGCACGGTTCGGCTCCCGACATCGCCGGCAAGGGTCTCGCCAATCCGGTCGCGATGCTGACCTCGTTCGGCATGGCGCTGCGCTATTCATTCGACATGGGCAATCTCGCCGATATCATCGACACCGCCATTGCCAGCGTGCTCGATCAGGGCATCCGTACCGGCGATATTAAGTCGGAGGGCTCAACCGTGGTCAGCACCTCGCAGATGGGGGAGGCGATCCTGTCCGAGATTCAGAGGCTGCATGCCTGAGCGTCTTCATCCTTGCAGAACAAAAAAGCCCGGCACATTGCCGGGCTTTTTCGTTGAACGAACATCATGCTCAGTAAAGATTTTGCTCAGTAAAGCGGGAACGCCGTCGGACCGCCGCCGAGATCGTAATTGTCGCTGAGCGGATTGCGGCCCGTGTTCAGGCGATCGATCGAGCGGCCGTAATGATAGCCGGGCGGGAAGGCGTAGTCGGTGAACTTGCGCTCGCCAGGAAGCACTTCGGTGCCGGCATCCAGCCACGAGCGGCGGCTGACATAAACGCGGGTGCGGGGGCCGGCCTGATAGGAATAGTTCGGCCCGCTGCCGCTCTGGACACGGGTTTGGGCATCGCGATGCTTTTTCGGCTGCTGCGCGCTGGCATCGGTCACACTCAATCCGGCCGCGCAGACGGCAATAACAGCTGCCGTCGCAACCAGAATGTGTGCGCGGAACGCGGTCGCGCCGAAGAATTTCAAAGCCATCAGATCCTCACGGAATTCCCAGTTTCGGCCATAATACCCGCTCCCAAGCAGCGGCCACAAGGTGAATTGGGCCACACTTGGTACAATAAGACCCGGGCAACTAAAAATGTTTCATAAATGCCAGCGATTTAGCGGGGATGAGACTAAAGCGGGGCACCGGCGTAGGGAGGGCCGGGCCGCACCGCGGGTCCTCCAGCGGGCCAAATCTATGGCGGAACGGCATGCCGCTGCTTATCTGCCCTATGCACGCTTGCCTAAGTTCGTCTGCCGCAAGCTGGCCGCGTTGTATTGGCGGCGTTTTTCGCATAGAAGCGCTGCCTCTTCCCTTTGCGCGGATTGAGCGGAGCGGGGATATTCCTTCGGAGAATAAATGATGGGTTACAAGGTCGCGTGTGTGGGAGCGACCGGCAATGTAGGCCGGGAAATGCTCAACATTCTGGATGAACGCAAATTCCCGGCTGACGAGGTGGTGGCGCTTGCGTCCCGCCGCAGCATGGGCGTCGAAGTGTCCTATGGCGACCATACCCTGAAAGTCAAAGCGCTTGAAAACTACGATTTCAGCGACGTGGATATTTGCCTGATGTCCGCCGGCGGCGCGGTGTCCAAGGAGTGGTCGCCGAAGATCGCGGCAGCGGGCGCGGTGGTGATCGACAATTCGTCGGCCTGGCGCATGGACCCGGACGTGCCGCTGATCGTGCCGGAGGTGAACGCCGACGCGGCGGCGGGTTTCACTAAAAAGGGCATCATCGCCAATCCGAATTGCTCGACCGCGCAGCTCGTCGTCGCGCTCAAGCCGCTGCACGACGCCGCTCACATCAAGCGTGTGGTGGTCTCGACCTATCAGTCGGTGTCGGGCGCAGGCAAGGATGCGATGGACGAACTGTTCTCGCAGACCAAGGCCGTCTACACCAACAGCGAACTCATCAATAAGAAATTTCCCAAGCGTATCGCCTTCAACGTCATTCCCGAGATCGACGTGTTCATGGAGGACGGCTACACCAAGGAAGAATGGAAGATGATGATGGAGACCAAGAAGATTCTTGATCCCAAAATCATGCTGACCGCGACCTGTGTGCGCGTGCCGGTGTTCATCGGACATTCCGAATCGGTCAACGTCGAGTTCGAGCGGCCGATCTCGGTCGATGAAGCACGCAGCATCCTGCGCAGCGCACCGGGGTGTCTTGTCATCGACAAGCACGAGCCGGGCGGCTACGTCACGCCCTACGAATGCGCCGGCGAGGACGCCACCTATATCAGCCGCATCCGCGACGATGCGACGGTGGAGAACGGCCTCGCGTTCTGGTGCGTGTCGGACAATCTGCGAAAGGGCGCGGCGCTGAACGCGATCCAGATCGCGGAGGTGCTGATTAACCGCAAGCTGTTGCAGCCGAAGAAGAAGGCGGCGTAAGCCGTTTAAGGAGCCTACGATGTGGTCATGCCCGGACTTGAGCCGGGCATCCATCTTCAAAAGAGATGGATTGCCGGGTGAAGCGCGGCAATGACGGAATCTTCTGAAAGCATGACCTACATTCCCGGTCAGGTTTTCATCACGAGAATTTTTCCGTCGCCTCTATTTTCTTGAACTCGCCGGTTGAGCGATCCAGAATCGACAGCGACCCCTTCGCCACGCCGAAATAAGCGCCGTGCAGCTGCAGCTTGCCGCGTTCGGCAAGAATGCTGACGCAGGGAAAGCTCATCAAATTCTGCAGACTTGTCAGCACCGCGCGCTTTTCCAGCCGCGACGCATACGCGTCAT
>DASWQB010000473.1:0-11301 GCA_036398335.1 Afipia sp.
GAATTGCTAAAAGATAAGATTCAATCCAAAAAATAGAACTGGATTGACAATTTTAAATATAAGATTATATTCCTATTCATCCCGTCCCTCATGAGGGGCGCTCGCGATCGTCACGAACGCGGGGCGGGATGCGGTGGACGCGGCAGCGTCAGGCGCGAAATGAAGCGGGAGGGCGTCGCCTTGTTTTCAAGTGGGCGGCGTGACCTGCGGATTTTTTCGCGCTGACGGCGGCGCTGCGCGTGGACCGGTGACGGAGCGCTCAAGGCTGGACACGCGCCATTCGGATGGCGCGTGTCCAACGGCGAGCCAAAGCTCATTCGCCGGAAAGCGCTTTACGCGGACGGCCCAAATCGTGTGGTCCTGACGCCCCGGGCGTGGCGTCAAGCTTGTGGTGGCACGCGGCTTCAACCGAAGGCGCAACCCTTCAAGCCGCAGGCGACGGTGACGCAAAACAACGTGCGGCCACCGGGGAGAGCACGAAGCAAGCCGTAACCCATCGCGTGCGGAACGCCGGACGCATCCGGTGTTTTCGTGGTGACTCTGCTCGTGTGCTTTTTTCACTTTGCACGCGAGGCTGCGGACGCATCGCGCGTCCGGCGTTCCGCGCGCCCTCATGGTCGAGGGCGGGAATGCAATCCACGCGCGGGCTGTTGCCCGTTCGTGCAAAGCCTCCAGCGCGCCCGCGCTTCAAATAACAGGGAGGATGCCGCATGCCCCCGACCGGAACGGCCGCGTCAGCGAAAAATGTGCAGCGCTTTTCGGATCAGGTCATGCGCAAAGATCAATCGCGCATGTCCTGTTTTACGAAATCAAACAAGACCGCCGGCCTCAACGTAACGCGCCCTGGTCAGCTCGAACACCACATGCGGCGCGGAGCCGGCCGCATCGCGCGTGAAAATCCCTTCCCGCTTCACGCCACCGATCTTCTCCACCGCGCGTTGCGAGCGCCAGTTGGTCTCGCCGACCCAGAAGACCACGGTGTCCGCGAAGGTGAAGGCATGATCCAGCATCAGCCGTTTCACCTCGCGGTTGGTCGCCCCGCCCCAGTGATCGCGCGTGATGAACGTCCAGCCGATCTCGATCTCGCCGCGCTGCGAATCATAGCCGTGATAGCGGCTGGAGCCGATCAGCGCGCCGCTCGCGCGATCGACAAACACGAACGCCGTGTTGGAGGCGAGCGCGTCGTCGAAAAATTTCCGAAACACCGGCTCGGTATAGCGGTCGCTGGCCGGATGCAGCTTCCAGATCTGCGGGTCCGACGCCGCGGCGAACAGCGCGGGCCAGTCGCCGGAGCGGACGGGGCGGATGACAACGGTGTCGCCGGTCAGGGTCGGCTGAAAGTCGGGGGACTGCATGGCGCTCACCCTATTGAAATTCGCGTGCAGGCACGATCCCAATTGTGCATTGCTGGGTTGTCCCCTCGCCGCATTTTTCGGTGCGGCGCGCTCTGCTAGTCAGGCGCGGCAACATGGAGGCGGCGCACGTGAACATCGCAGTAATGGGGGCCGGCGCGGTCGGCGCGTATTTCGGCGGACGCTTCGCCCGCGCCGGACATCAGGTGACGCTGATCGCGCGCGCCAGCCACGCGGACGCGATCGCGCAGCGCGGCGGACTGTTGCTGGATTCCAGCGAATTCAGCGGGGTCATTCCGCTCAAAGCCGTGAGCGAACCGTCCGGCGTTCAGGGCGCCGACGTGATCCTGTTCTGCGTGAAGTCGTCGGATACGGAAACGGCGGGAGCGGCGATGCGGCCTTATCTCAAGCCGGACGCGAGCGTGATCTGCCTTCAGAACGGGGTGGACAATGCGGAGCGGCTCAGCGCCGTGATCGGGCACGAGGCCGTGCCCGCGGCGGTGTATGTCGCAGCCGAGATGGCGGGGCCGGGCCATGTGAAACATCACGGCCGCGGCGAATTGATCATCGGCCCCTCCCCGAGGAGCGAAGCCATTGCGCGGGAGTTCACGAAAGCCGGCGTGCCGACAAGCGTCTCGGATACGGTGATCGCGGTGCAGTGGGAAAAGCTCGTGCTCAACTGCGCCTACAACGCGCTCTCGGCGGTGTCGCAATTGTCCTATCGCCGCCTGTTCGAGATCAAAGACACGCGCGAGGTGATCCGCAATACCGTGGACGAATGCATGGCGGTCGCCAGAGCGCTCGGCATCGCTTTGCCCGCGGATATGTTTGAGCGGACGCTGGCGCTGGCGACGACGATCCCGAACCAGTTGTCATCGACCGCGCAGGACCTCGCCCGCAACAAGCCCACCGAAATCGATTTTCTCAACGGCTATGTGGTGCGCAAGGGACGCGAGACCAGCGTGCCAACGCCAACCAATCTTGCATTGCAGGTGATGGTCAAGCTGCGCGAGCTTGGGCAACAATAGCCGTGTCCGCGAGCCTGAGTGCGCTTTGCGGCGATCAGTCCACCTTCGCCACGACAACCAGACGCTTCACGTCGCCCTTCTTGTAGGCCTGAAGAAAGCGGTTGTAGTCGCGGAACGATACGCAGCCGTTGGAATCGCCGTTCGGACCCAGCATGTAAGTGTGCGCCAGGAGCCCGTTGCGGCCGAAGATCGCGTCCTCGCCGCCGACAGGCGTGAGGCGGATGGCCTCGACGCCATGAAACAGCGACTCGCGCAGCTTCAAATCGTAAACATGCGGCGGGGTCACGCCGCGCATGCGCTCGCGCATCGAGCGCGGATCATCCAACCGCGAGCCGAGGCCGGAATGCGCTTCGAGCCGCGTGCCGTCCGGCAGATAGACCGTGCGTGCGGTGATGTCGTACACGGCGGTCTGCCGGTCGAACGGCGGTGTCATGGCGGCAGTAATGTTGCCCGGGTTTGTCGGAAGGCTGCCGGTCACGCCCCCATCGGGCGAGGCATAAGCGAGCTGCGTGCCTTTCGGCTCGTCGCGCTTGCCGAACAGCTTTTCAAAAATGGAGAGTACCTTGTTCGGCTTTTGCGACGGTGTGGCATTGGCGAGCACCGCGGGCTTGTTGGCTTGCGCGATCTCGCGCGCGGAGGGCACCTTGGTCTGCGGCGCTGCGATGACCGGACGCGGCGGCGGCAGCGGGATGTTGGCGAGGACCTGAACGGTTTGCGATGGCTCGGCGTTGGCGAGCTGGGTTGGCGGCGGCGAACTCGGCTGGATATCCTGCGGCGGTGTTTCCAGACTTGCGACCTGCTGCGGCGCCTGATCGATGACGTGAACCGCGAGTTTGTCGCCTTTGGCGGATTGCTCCGATCTAGCCAGCTGTCTATCGGCGATGTCCAGCCTGTCGCCTTTGGCCAAGGCGGGCACTTCAAACGTCACGCGTGGCCCACTCAGCGAAGAGCTCACGCTAAAGAGAGAGCTGATAGCGCCGCGCGCATCGAGCGATCGCGGCTGCGCGATGGTGATGATCTCCGCACCGGTGTCGCTGGCGGCCGGCGCGCTCTTGTCGCCGAGAATATTGGTGGCCAGCATGCCCAGGCTGGCCAGCGCGACGAAGGACAGCGCGGACGCGCCGACGACGTTCTGCGGGCTGGCTCTACGTGAGCGGGATTGCTTTGCGTAAGCCGGCGCCGTGGAATAGGCATACGCAACCTGACGGTAACTCATTCTCCGATCGCCCACCCGAAACTCCAACTTCGCACAAACCCCCAAGACCCCGGCGTGCAAAGGCCGAAACGCAAACGCCCTCATGTTCCACCACGGAGCGTCAAATTCCGGTGAGGATGTCGCAGAGGCGCGAAGCCGCATTAAGGCGGGATTTGGTTAAATGCGGATTAAGTGCGGGCCAATCTATGGCAGGGAACCTGTGCCGGAAAGGCACACGGAAAAACCGGCGCGGAGCAGCACTCCGGGCGGGAGAAGATCTAGTTGATCAATTCCCTCGGCAGCGAGCGGTCCAGCCTATCGCCTTTCGCGCCAACAAGCAGATTGAACTCGAAAGTTTGCATCACGACGCCGTTGCGCGTTCGCGTCAGGTCCTGCAACCGCTCGATGCGCTCATATTTATCCCGCAGCAGCGCGTCGGCGTCGCGCAGGCCGACCAGCAAAACTCTGCCACGCAGTAAACTATCATCAGGCTCCGGCCAGTTTTCCCAGCGGATGCGGTCGCCATATTGCGCGACGCAGCTTCCCCTCGGCAGGTAGAACAGCAGCATCGACGTGGTGCCATAGTCGTTCGCGAGCACGCAGGTCGCTCCCAGAACCTCGCGCGCGGCCTCTATGTCGCGCGCCATCACTGGCCAGCCGATGCCGACAGCGCGTACGGCGGGATCGCGCTTGAAAAACGTGAAAATCCCGCTGTGAACCTGCAGGATGAGCAGCAAAAACAGAACGATGCCGACAGGCAATGCCGTGCGTTGCGATCGGTCGACCGCCTGCTTCAAACGGCCTGTCCAAGCCGTGCCAAAAGCGGCGTAAGCGGCGGCAATTGCGAACGCCGGATACACCGGCGAAAGCCAGTTGCCCTCGACGCGCTCATGAAACGAATGCCATACCATATAGCAAAACAGCGTCAGCACGCTTGTGTTGATCAGTGTGCGCGCGCTCTTGCCGACATCGTTGCGGCGCCAAAGCGCATAAATACCGAGCGCGCCAAGAATAAAGATCGAGGGCGTCGCAAATGCGAACTGAACCGGCACCAGTTCGGCGACGTAATTCAGCGACCAGGCGCGCACCTTCGCCCGGCCGAATTGCTTGATGAAGGACACCCAATGATGATCGGCATTCCAGAATAGAACCGGAGAAAAGATGAGCAGACTGACAAGACCGCCGAGATATGGCCATGGCGTTGCCAGCCAGCGGCGCATGTCTTTCGCGATCACAAGCCACAACAAAATCACGGCGCCAAAATAGAGCGCGGTATATTTCGAGAGCAGCGCAAGTCCAACGGCCACGCCGACACCGATCCACCACACGCCGCGTCCGGTGGTGAGCACCTTCGCCAATGCGTAGAGCACAAAAGCAGCGGCCACCATTAAGGGCGCATCGGGCGTTATAATGATGGTGCCGACGGCAACCACCAAAGTTGCGTTGAGAAAAATCGTCGATGCGCAAGCAATGCGATCATCCGCGAACAGCATCTGCGCGGTGCGATACACCGCCCAGCTCATCGGGATCGCGAGCAGGATCGAGGCCAGACGCACACCGATCTGGGTGTCACCCGCAATCAGCGTGCCGAGACGGATGACATACGCCACCATCGGCGCATGATCGAAATAGCCGCCGGCCAGACGCTTCGACCAGGTCCAGTAATAGGCTTCATCGAATGTAAGCGGCGTGAACGCGGCAACGACCAGACGGAGCAACACCAGCGCGCCGACGATCCATGCCGTTCGCCTGGCAAGATCGGATGTCATCGCGCCCGCCACACGAACATGCTGGACACGCCGTAATTCCACACAACGCCCATCAGCGCTCCGGCCGCGCCCGCCAGCCACCAGATCGGCTCCTGATCATAGACCGAGAATGCGACACCGACATTGGCGAGCAGCCCGACGCTGCACACCAGATAAAACAGCAGCAGGCCGCGCAGCAACGCGGACCCTTTGAGACGCTTGTCCCGATAGGTCAGCCAGTTGTTGAGCAGGAAATTTCCGGTCATCGCGACGATCGCGGCAATTGCTTGCGCCGCGGCGAACTCGATGTCGAATTGAAGGACGACGAAGAGCGTCACGAAATGCACCAGAAGGCCGGTCGCTCCCACCAGCGCGAACAGCAGGAAGCGCAGCGACACCAGATCGTGCGTCAGCTTGGCGAGCACGAGGCCCAGAAAATCCATCACCACCATGGAATCGAGCTTGCTTTCGCCATGCAAACGCGAGCCGAAGGTGTAAGGCACCTCGACGGTGCGCAAGTCGCCTTTCGCGGTCGCGACCAGATCGAGCAGGATTTTGAAGCCTTGCGTGGAGAGTTGCGGCGCCAATTGCTCGAAGCGGTCGCGGCGCAGCATGAAAAACCCGCTCATCGGATCAGCGATGCCGATATGCAGCATTCGCTTGGCGATCTCGGTCGCGAATTTGCTGCCCCCGGCGCGGGTTGATCCAAAGCTGTCGGCGCTGCCACCGCTGACATAGCGGCTGCCGACGACAAGCTCAGCCTCGCCGCTTTGGAGCAGCGCCAGCATTTTTGGCAGTTGGGTCTCGTCGTGCTGCAAATCGGCGTCCATTACCGCGACGAACGGTGCGGAAGATGCGAGAATTCCCTCGATACAGGCGCCGGACAATCCGCGCCGCCCGATTCGGCGAATGCAGCGGATCCGGGTGTCGGTTTGTGCGAGCTGGCGCACGACATCCCACGTGCCGTCCGGCGAATTGTCGTCGACGAAAATGACCTCCCAGGCGATGCCGGACAGCGCCGCGTCTAGCTTTGCGAAAAGCTTTGGCACGTTGTCGCGTTCGTTGAAGGTCGGCACGACGATGCACAATTGGCGTGTGCTCGCAGCCTCGGAAACGGGGACTGAATTCATGCGCCTGCGTATATCCGGGGCCTTCTTCGATGCCAAGACGGGCGAACCGCCATTGTCTCTAAACGGGTGGCAAATTGGGCCCGGAGGGGCGTTAAACACCGGCAAGCGGACAAAAATACGGACAAAAAAATAACGACCACGGAAGACCTTGGTACGGAAGGCCTGGACAGCGCGTACATCCGGCGCAGGTCCATGACAAACCGTGGGCAAATCCATGATTCACCCGGTCATCTCGTGGTCGTCCCGGCGATGGTGCGGGGCAGCTACATCGCCGTTAAAAGCTATATGGTGAGGACAGGGCCGATCCGCAAGAGACTGAGCAAGGAACTCACATGGCTGCAAAGACAGGCAAAATTCATATCGGTATCGGCGGCTGGACCTTCGCGCCGTGGCGCGGGGTATTCTATCCGGAAAAACTCACGCAGGCGAAAGAACTGAACTACGCCGCCTCCAAACTGACCTCGATCGAGATCAACGGCACCTATTACGGATCGCAGAAGCCTGAGAGCTTTCGCAAATGGGCGAATGAAGTACCGGACGGCTTCGTGTTCTCGGTCAAGGGACCCAGATTCGCGACCAATCGCCGGGTCCTAGCCGAGGCCGGTGAATCGATCCAGCGATTTTACGATTCGGGCGTGCTGGAACTTGGCGACCGGCTTGGGCCGGTGCTGTGGCAATTCGCGCCGACCAAGAAGTTCGACGAAGCTGATTTTGGCGCCTTCCTCGAATTGTTGCCGCGCAAGCTTGAGGGGCGTGCGTTGCGTCACGTGGTGGAGGTCCGCAACGAGAGTTTCAAAACTCCCTCCTTCATCGCATTGCTGCGCAAATTTTCCGTGCCCGTGGTCTATGCCGACCACGCCACCTATCCCGCGATCGCCGACATCACCGCCGATTTCGTTTACGCGCGGCTGCAAACCGGCAAGGACGATATAAAGACCGCCTACCCGCCGAAGCAGCTCGATCGATGGGCCGAGCGTTTGAAACTATGGGCGAGCGGCAGCGAGCCGGATGATCTGCCGCGCGTGGACAAGACGCCCGTAAAAAAGCAGCCGCGCGACGTGTTCGCCTACGTCATTCACGAGGGGAAAATACGCGCGCCGGCTGGCGCTATGGAGCTGATCAAGCGCGTCGCATAGCCAATCAGATACCGCCGCGATGCGATTGAATAATATCTTCGTGGTCGTTCCTTCCCTGTTCACGGTTACCGGCTGGACGGCACGGAAATCTCCTATTTTAATGAAATGAGTGCTTTTACGTATCGTCGCTTCGGGGCGGGGGCTCCATGCGTTGCGTTCGAGTCATTCGCGCGATCTGGATTGCTGCAGGTGCTTTGACCTGCGGGACGCATATGGCACGAGCCGAGCCGGTCGCAGATGCGGACAATTGGTCCACCGGTGCAGCCGGAGCGGCGAGCGAAAAATATCTCTATTTCGGCGGGTTCGATCTGTGGCACAGCGGCGGTACGTCCTATGGCGGCATGCTGTGGTCGCCGGGCGGTCTGAACAATGATGGCTTCACCTTGAAGGCCCTGCTCGCTGGCGGCAGCTATCTCTACCAATCCGGCATCAATGATATTCGCGGCCAGTATATTTTGGGCTCGGTGATGCCCGGCTGGCGTTTCAAGCGCGGCGAACTTGAGGTCAAGATTTTCGCCGGTCTCGATCTCCAGCATCACGAGACCTCGCCAGACGATCCAGGCAACCGGCTGCGCGGCGATCACGCCGGAGCGCGCCTCAATGTTGAACTGTGGTGGGAGCCAATCCCCGCAGCGATGATGGTCTCGGCGTCATTCTCGGGCTCGACCGTCGGCGATAATTACGGCGTGCGCGCCGCCACCGGCTGGCGGGTTCTGGACAGATTTTGGGCTGGCCCTGAAGTCGAGGCGTCAGGCGATCTGGTCTATCGTCAATATCGCGTCGGCGCGCATCTCACGTCATACAAAATGGGCGATTTCGAATGGACGCTGGGCGCCGGCTATGTCGAGGACAACAGCCGCCGCTCGGGACTTTACGGACGGATCGGCCTGCTGACGCGGCAGTAACCCATCAGCACGTTCAGCCCTTGGCGTCGCAGGCCCAGGCGCGGATCACGCATTCCTTGCCGCCGAACGCGTAGCACTTCTTCATCGCCGCGTTCTGGGCGCTGGAGATGCGAGGCGCGACGGCATAGCCGTACGAGCCGCAAGGGTTGGTCATGTCTAGCGAGAATGCCGCGCAGGCGCGCTTCATCGTCATCGTGGTGCAGTCGCCCTTGCACTGCTTGAGCGCGGCTGCCTTCGCGCCTGCCTCGCCGGCATAGTCGAATGCCTGGCCATAGGCGCCGCATTTGCCGACCGCCATCGCACCCGCAGCAAAGACCGGTGCCGAAAGATGAAGGAGCGCAATCGTGAAAGTAAAAGAAAAAAGAAAACGCGCGCGGCGGCGCGTGGTGGCCAAAATCGTCAAAACCCAATCCCCCCAGATCGTCGCGGGAAGAGTCTAGGAACCAGGCGGTTTCAATTTGATGAACGCGGGGGCAATTTCAGCTTCAGAGTTGTCGGCGCCTGCCGGGCTTTGATCAGCGCTTCGGGCGTATCAATATCGAGGAAAGGGCCCCTGCCGTTGACCTCGACATCGATCACGGCGTCGGCGTGTTTCACGATCAGGTGGCGCGCGCCGAAATCGCCCTCAAGCGCCGTCAGTTCGCCAAACAGCCGCCGCGACCACAATACCGGATTACCGTGACGGCCGTCATTGACCGGCACGACGATCAGCGAGCCCTGATCCGGCGATAGTGCGTCGATCAGCCGGTCGATCGTCTCCGTACCGACCAGCGGCATATCGCCAAGACAAATGATCGCCCCTTCTGCATCGGCAGGCACGGCAGCGATGCCGGACTTCACCGAGGTTGCCATGCCGTCGGCGAAGTCGGGATTATGAACGAACCGCACGTCCAGCCCTTCGAGGGCCCGTTCCACATCCTTGTGCTGGTGGCCGGTCACGACAATGACCGGGGATGCTTTGGACGCGAGCGCCTGTTCGGCGACGGTGCGGACCAGCTTCTTGCTGTTGAGTTCAGCGAGCAGTTTGTTGGGGCCGCCCATGCGCGTGGACCGTCCGGCGGCCAGCACCACGGCGGCGATATTGCGGTTGCCTTCGCTTGCGGAAAGCACACGCGGCTGCGGGCGGGTCACGATTTCCATCAGCAGGCCTCTGACGCCCATACCGGTGATATCAGCCCGCGTCACCTTCTGCCCCGCGAGCAGACGCATCAATACCCAGTCAAAGCCATTCTCCTTCGGCGAACGCGCGCATCCCGGCGCGCCGATCACCGGCACATCGCCGACGCCGCCGATCAGAATGAGATTGCCCGGATCCACCGGCATACCGAAATGCTCGATATGACCACCAACATTCTCAAGGGCTGCGGGAATGACATCGCGCCGGTCGGCGATGGCGGAAGCGCCGAACACCAGAACCAGCTCCGCGCCGAGATCCATCACCTCGTGAATCGCTGCCGATAATTTCGTCTGGTCGTGCGGCACGCGGCGTTCGGCGATAATGGTGGCGCCCGCCGGCGCAAGCCGGTCCTCGGTGACGCGGATGGTCTTGTCGATCACCTTGGAGGCGAGACCCGGCAGCACGGTCGATACCACGCCGACCCGTTTGACGGTGAACGGGGCAACCCGCAGCTTGCTTTCGTTCAAAGCCGCAACGGCCCTGTCGCGCAGCGCCGCCTCGATACCGAACGGAATGAGTTTGACGGTGGCGATCATCTCGCCTTCGACCACGGACTTGAAGGCCGGCAGGGTCGCAAAAGTAATGGCTTCATCGACGCGGTTGATCCGGTCCACCGCCTCACGCTCGACCATCAGAATGCCCGCCTGCGCGGCGAACAGATTGGCGCGGCCGGTGAAAGCGCGCTCGACATCGACACCCTCGCCCGCGATGGCCTCCGCAATGCTAGCCGCCGCCACGTCCTCGGAAACATCGCCCTCATCGAGCCGCGCCACCACGATCTCGGTGACGCCGGCATGCAGCATCGCGATCACTTCATCCGGGCCGATCAGCGTGCCCTTTTTCAGGACGAGGTTGCCCTGACGGATCGCGTGAACGGTAACGCCGCCAATGGCGTCCTTTGGTGAAACCGGACCGAATTTCATGCGGGCACTCTCGATGGAACGATTGCAGGACTTTCATGCGGCAAGCGCAGCGCGGCCGTGATCTGCGCCATGATCGAGACCGCGATCTCGGCGGGCGACACCGCGCCGATCGCAAGACCAATCGGGGCATGGATGCGCGCCAGCGCAGCGTCGTTTGCGCCCAATGCCTTCAGGCGGTCGAGACGCTTGCCGTGGGTTTTACGCGAACCGAGCGCGCCGATATAGAAGCAGTCCCTTTGCAGAGCATGCAGCAGCGCGGGATCGTCGATCTTCGGATCGTGGGTCAGCGCCGCGAAAGCCGTGTAACGGTCGATCTTCAGCGGCGGCAGCGCCACGTCCGGCCAGTCGGTGAACAGTGGCACGTTGGGGAAACGCTCGGGCGACGCGAACGCCGTGCGCGGATCGACGACATACACGTCGTAGCCGAGCGACTGCGCGAGCGGCGCCAGCGCCTGACTGATATGAACCGCCCCGATGACGACAAGGCGCGCGGTCGGCGCGTAGACGTTCAAAAACAGCCGGCGGCCGGCCGCCTCGATCATGCCGCTCTTGCCCATGCGCAGATGCTTGTCCAGTTCATCACGCAACGGATCCGCCGCGATGGCGGCGGCTTTAACAAGGCGCTGATCGCCGTTTTCGACGTCGGTAACGAGAAGCACCGCCCGCCGCGCGCTACGTTCGGCATTAAGTTCGCTCAAGGTCTCGTG
>DASWQB010000474.1:0-2248 GCA_036398335.1 Afipia sp.
CTCGATGGTGCAGCCGCGTCCGCTACCGTCCGTCAAAGCGGGCACCGGCCAGGCGGCTGATAAGCCTGCCTTGCCGCCGAAGCCTCCTGCGGAGCAGTCGGCATCCGTGCAGCCGAAACCGGCCGAGACCACGGCGCCTGAAGCCGCCAGGCCAATGGAGGCAAAACCCGTTCTTGCCAAACCGGCAGAGGTCGAACTCAAGCCAACACAGGATATGCCTCCGATGCAGACGATGGAGTGAAACAAAAAGCGCCCCGGGGCACCGGGGCGCTTTCGCATTCAACGCAAGTTAGAGATCAGATGCAGATCAGGCTGCGGCCTTTTCTTCTTTCTGACCTTCGATCACCGGAGTTGGCGTTGCCGTGGTGATCGGAATGTTGCGGGGCTTCTTCGCCTCGGGGATCTCGCGCACGAGATCGACATGAAGCAGGCCGTTCTCGAGCGAGGCGTTCTTCACCTGCACAAAATCGGCAAGCTGGAACTGGCGCTCGAAGGCACGCGAGGCGATGCCGCGATAAAGCACTTCGGACTGGTTCTGGGTGTTTTCGTTGGCGGCTTTTTCGCCCTTGATCGTCAAGGTGTTTTCCTTGGCGACGATTGAGATCTCGTTCTGCGAGAAGCCGGACACCGCAACCGAGATGCGGAAATTGTTCTCGCCGGTGCGCTCGATGTTATAGGGCGGATAGCCCGGCGAGCTTTCGCCGTTGGCCTGATCGAGCAGCGAAAACAGCCGGTCGAAACCGACCGTGGAACGATGAAACGGGGTGAGATCGAATGTACGCATGATAGTCCTCCAAAGTTGAGCGACCAGCGCGCGTGTTGGAAGACGCAATCCGGCCTTCGATGAAGTCCGGAATAGCCTTGCAGCACAACGCGCCACTCTTTTTCAAAGAGCAGACAACCCGCCGGATTGGCCGGGCTTTCGTTCTGCGTGCAGCCTAGCGTGGTTGTTCAGAAGGTCCCTTCCTAAAGTCGCAGCAAGTTCTAAAAAGGGACCTTCTGAACAAAAACCACGCTCGCTCTAAGGTCGGCTAGTGGTCTTTCGATCCGAAGTTCGCTCAGAACATGCTGCGACCCGAAGCGAACTTCGGATCGGACCACTAGTAGTGGCCTGCACGAAGCTGATATGGGAGAGGCCTTGAGACCTTCAAGAGGGTTTGCAAAGGCCCGTTTTGATTTTTCTTTCAGTCCTAACGGCCTGAAATTTCTTAATTTTCGCAAGGCCTGCGGTTCATGACCCTCATTTCCATCCCAGCCAATCCTGTGCCCGACGATGTGGTTTGCGGCACCATCAAAACGCCGGACGGAGCGGAGCTTCGTTTCGCGCGCTGGGCGCCGCCGGCCGGCCGCAAGGGCACGGTTTGCGTCTTTACGGGCCGTGCCGAATCCATCGAAAAATATTTCGAGACCGTGCGCGATCTGCGCGAGCGCGGTTTCGCGGTGGCAATGATCGACTGGCGCGGGCAGGGGCACTCGTCGCGGCAATTGCGCGACACGCGCAAAGGGTATGTTCGCAGTTTTTCGGATTATGAAATCGACGTTGAAACCTTGATCCAGCAGGTGGTGCTGCCGGATTGCCCGCCGCCGTTTTTCGCGCTGGCCCATTCGATGGGTGGTGCGGTTCTTCTGCGCGTCGCTCACGCTGGCAAGAGGTGGTTCGACCGCATTGTGCTGTCGGCGCCGATGATCGATCTCCACGGCGGCACCACGAAATGGCCGGTACGCGCCGCGGTGCGCGCCGTTCGCTATCTGGGTTTCGGTGGCAGCTATGTTCCTGGGGGAGGCCACGGCATCATCGGCACGTCCTCATTCGTCAACAATCCGCTGACCAGCGATCCGGTGCGCTATGCGCGCAACGCGTCGATTTATGAGGACGACCCGACGCTTGGTATCGGCTCGCCGACGCTGGCGTGGGCGGACGCCGCATTCGGCGCGATGATGAATTTTCGCGCGCTGGATTATCCCTCGCAGATCAGGCAGCCGATTTTGATGCTGGCCGCGAGCAACGACACCATTGTCTCGACGCCCGCGATCGAGGAATTCGCCTATCATTTGCGCGCTGGCTCGCATCTGGTCATCGCCGGCTCGAAGCACGAAATCCTGCAGGAGCAGGACCGTTATCGCGTGCAGTTCTGGGCGGCGTTCGACGCCTTCGTGCCGGGCACGCCCTTATTCAAATAAGCCGCGACTCAAATATTGGCCATCTGGAGCAGCTTCGCTTCAAATGAAATGAAGCTGGATCAGCTTG